>CAZHUR010000260.1:0-4417 GCA_964535395.1 uncultured Acidimicrobiales bacterium | reverse complement strand
GAACAGCACCCGAACTTGGCTCAGGTCGACCTGAGCCAAGTTCGGGTGCTGTTCCAATGCGGCGTCGACTACTACAACACAACCGGCGGCCAAGGCACCCAGGTTCCTGGGCCGGGCATTGGCAAATACCATTTCCTCACCACCGAGTGGCAATCAGATCTGTGGGTCACCTTGCCTGGCGCAGCACCCGCCAACAGCGTCACGGACTTCCAAGACTGGCTTGGAGAGAACCTTCCGCCGAACGTCTCGCCGTAGATCGGCAATGCGGAGAGCCTGATCGGTCAAGCCGATTAGATCTCAAAGAATTGTCTGATGAGCGCTTCGAGGCTGATCGAGAAGAGCGTCCACTCAGCAAGAGTGCCCTCGCTGTCCCTACGCATGATGTCGCGTCTTTCGTACTTGCCGCTGAGTCGAGCGATCAACCCATCGTTGGCCGCATGAGCGGCAGCGGCAAATTGCTCGATCGTGTATTCGCTCCGTAACTGAAGCCCAAACATGTGAGCCGTTTCGGCAAACAGCTTCGAGTACTCATCGATAATGAGGTCTTCGCCGTTGCGGAGGAGCTCGATGATCTCGGGTGACTCGGTAGATTCTCGGGTCAGGGCCGCACTACGTAGTGCCTTGTAGAGACGCCATTCCTCGCTGTCGTCGAGGAGCACGTGATTAAAGCCGCCGACGACTCGCGTCATCTCTGAAATCGCGCGTTCTCGCGAGGCCGGGTCGGACTTGTCTATTGGGCCGTACTCGGCGAGGAACTCAGTAGCTCGGTCACGTGTTGCCTGAACGCCGCTGGTCGTAGGCAAACTGAGCAACTTCAGCACAACTTCGCGCCGCAAAGCGTTCTGAGGACTGAGCTCGGAGTCTTGCCAGATCCGATACGACATTCCGCGTGGGACCTCAGCATCGATGATGGCCGCGTCCAAGGCAACAGCGTCGAGACCAATCTCGACGCCATTGTTGCGAAGCGCTTCGATGCCCGAATCGATCAGCCGCTCTCGGACTTGCTCAGGCGGATATTTTGGTGGCCGTCCTCTCGGACGCGTCCCACCAGAAGATCGGTCGTCTTCACTTTTTTCAGTCAACATTTTTCTCCGGCCCGCCACCGTCTGAAGCTGTTCGCTGTGTCCGTCTGACTCCCCACTGTGCCAGGGATGGCCCGCAGTTACAAAACACTATTGGGTACAAACTGTCCGCTAAATGCTGAGCTCAGTTGATCACGCGTACCTATGACCTTCGGCTCACAAGCTGAACTTGGTCAAAACGGACGTGGGATCCGACCAGATTCTTCTAACCTTGAGGCATGGTAAGTGTAGGAATAGTTGGAGCCACCGGCCAGGTCGGTGGCGTAATGCGCACGCTGCTCATAGATCGACAGTTTCCTGTTGGTGAAGTGCGCTTCTTCGCGTCCGCTCGCAGTGCTGGACGCCAGATCGAGTTTGGTGACCAGGTCATCACCGTTGAGGATGCAACAACAGCGGACTACACCGGCCTCGACATCGCCATTTTCTCCGCTGGCGGAACAACGTCGCGCGCAATTGCCGACAAGGTCGCCGCATCGGGCGCCATCGTTATCGATAACTCATCTGCGTTCCGTATGGACCCGGACGTACCACTCGTGGTGCCAGAGGTAAACGCTCACGCTCTCGATTCGATCACGAAGGGCATCATCGCGAACCCGAACTGCACCACGATGGCTGCAATGCCTGTGCTCAAGCCGCTTCACGACGAAGCTGGTCTGGAACGCATGGTGGTCAGTACATACCAGGCGGTTTCAGGAGCTGGTCTTGCAGGTGTCGACGAACTCGACCAGCAGGTACGCAAAGGCGTCGAGAAGTTGCCTGCGCTCACCTACGACGGCGATGCCATCGACTTTGGCGAGCCTTCATCGTTCGCGACCACGATTGCGTTCAACGCGGTGCCGATGTGTGGCTCGATCGTTGACGACGGCCGTGACGAAACCGACGAAGAGCAGAAGCTCCGCAACGAGAGCCGCAAGATTCTCGAGATTGAAAACCTCCTCGTGTCGGGCATCTGCGTCAGGGTTCCTGTATTCACCGGCCACTCACTGGCCATCACTGCAGGCTTCGCACGAGAGATCACTCCCGACCGGGCCCGCGAGTTGTTGGCAGATGCCGAAGGCGTTGTTCTCGACGATCTCCCAACCCCGCTCAAGTCGGCCGGTATCGACCCGTCGATCGTCGGCCGAATCCGTCCGGATGAAACCATGGACAACGGCCTCGCTATGTTCATCAGCGGCGACAACCTGCGAAAGGGTGCCGCGCTGAACACGATTCAGATCGCCGAGACCCTCGTCGAAAAGGGTCTTGTCGGTTAGCTCACAGAGCGAAGGTCGACAACAAAGATCAGCGTTTCGTTTGGTGCAATGACGCCACCAGCGCCTGATGAGCCATATGCCATCTGGGGCGGGATCGTGAGACGGCGGCGTCCGCCAACCTTCATTCCCTGCACACCCTGGTCCCAACCGGGGATGACTTGACCCTGGCCAAGTCCAAAGTCGAAGTGAGCGCCCCGATTCCAGGACGCATCGAACTCGCGACCGTTGGACCAACTGATGCCCGCATAGTCGACCGACACCTTCATGCCAGCGGTTGCTTCTGGACCGTCGCCTTCGATGAGGTCTTCGATGACGAGTTCGGTTGGGGCCTCGCCGGCCGGAACGGTGATGACTGGCTTTTCATTGGTGTCTTCCATTCGGCGACTCTATCTCCGAGTCGAGAGGGCTCCGCCTCGGTGTAGTGTCACCGCCATGAATCTCGACGAAGTGCAAACCCTGATGGAAGAGCTGTATGGCGAGGCCGATCGTGAACGGGGAATGCCAGCGACGGTCGCGTGGCTCTGCGAAGAGCTCGGCGAACTGGCCCAAGCGGCGCGCAAGG
The DNA here is from genome assembly GCA_964535395.1 of uncultured Acidimicrobiales bacterium. Taxonomy (GTDB): domain Bacteria; phylum Actinomycetota; class Acidimicrobiia; order Acidimicrobiales; family SHLQ01; genus SHLQ01. The sequence goes on along the minus strand of CAZHUR010000260.1, from coordinate 1,520 downwards.
GCACGAAGGAACAACAGCTTCACGAGCTGGGCGATGTACTCGCGTGGTTGGCATCGCTCGCGAACCAACTCGAACTGAGCCTTGACGATGCAATGGCTCGCTACCGGGACAACCCGCCGATTTAGCTGGCTCTCTCAGCTCGGAGGTCGGCGATTTCTGGGGTTGGAGTCATGATCCAGTCGAGTGTCGACATCAAGGTCTTCGCGCCGGGGGCAACGACGGCGTCACTGATGATCGGTACACGCGGAGGAAGCCACAGCTTTCGACGTGCCCACGATGGCAGCAGGTTGATCGCAGAGGTGAGAATCACGCCGTACGCTGCCTGCGCCCCGAGAGCGTTCGGGGGAAACATCAGCCAGCGGATCGCTTCGCGCGCCTGGCCTCCAAACTTCAGCTCGGGAATGTACGTTCGGAGGCGCTCGTCGAGTTCGTGAACAGACCGCGGCGCGTCTAGAACGCCGAGCGCTTCGCCGACCCGAGCCATTTCAGCAACGTACTGATCTGCATCTGCATTGGTGATCTTGACCGATCCGTAGCGTCGGTACGCTCGCAGGAACCCATCGACCTCGGTGCAGTGAACCCAAGCGAGGTTATGGGGATCGTTCGCTTCGTACGGCACCCCGTCAGGTGTCGTGCCGGTAACCCTCGTGTGCACCTTGCGGATCATCTTGACCATTCGCTCGGCCTCATCGGCGCTGCGGAAGGTCGTTGTGCCGATGAAGTTCGATGTGCGATGAAGGCGACCGAAGGGATCGTCCTTGTAGCTCGAGTGATCGGCCACACCAGCCATCGTTGGCGGGTGCAGAGTCTGGATCAGCAACGACTCGACGCCGCCGATCATGGTCGACCAGTCGGACATGATCAACCACGTGATCGAATCAGGACCAAACCAGCTGTCTTCTGCCACACCACCGGTGTGACGGTCTTGTCGGCTTCCCGTGATGTACTCGGAAACGGTTCGTTGGAGCTCGCGTCGAATACCTTCGATCGGGGTCAGCTGTTTCGCCATCTACCTAAGGGTAAGACACGTTTCCTTCATTTGGAGGACGTTTCGGCGATAGGTACCAATGTCCGACCTCAGTAAAGACCAGGCATCTTGGTTCGCCGAACAAGCGGCAAGCCTGTCAGCGAGCATGCAGCAGGTGATCCGCGGCAAGTCAGAGATTGTTGATCTGGTTGTTGTTGCGATCCTTTCCGAGGGCCACATTCTCCTCGAGGACGTGCCTGGCACGGGAAAGACAACGCTGGCACGGGCCGTAGCGGAATCGATTGACGGCACCTGGAAGCGAATTCAGTTCACGCCAGACTTGCTCCCGAGCGACGTTACCGGGGCCCAGATCTACAACCAGGCGACCGGGTCATTCGAGTTTCATCCAGGTGCGGTGTTTGCGAACATCCTGCTCGCCGATGAGATCAACCGTGCGTCGCCAAAGACTCAGTCGGCTCTCCTCGAAGTGATGGAAGAGCGACAGCACACGATCGACGCTCAGGCGTATCCGATGCCGAGACCGTTTATCGTC
>CAZHUR010000259.1:0-4429 GCA_964535395.1 uncultured Acidimicrobiales bacterium | reverse complement strand
TAGCCACAAAGGCCATGTGGGAAACGCGATCGGCCGAGAGCGTTATCGAGCGAACCCTGTCGCTACGCGGGCACGGCACTACCGACGTCGCCGGTGCGCTACGAGCGGCCGCGAAACAGCACGAACATGCCGGTGCGCCTAAGCGCATCACCGTGTTGTTGAGCGACTGTCGGGCAACCGAACCAGGCGACATCATCGCCGCTGCTCGTGGACTCGACGACCTCGTAATCATCGCCCCAGAGGGTGACCATGATGATGCCGCTGCGTTGGCAGGTGAGCTCGGCGTGCGTTGGTCAACGGTCGACGGTCCATCTACCCTGCCGGTCGCCATGGCCCAAGTTCTCGAGCGCTAAAACACCGGGTTCAGTAGCAGATGCGCGGTGTTTGCTACCGTGACGACGTGGTCAAAGATACTGAGCCCAGCGAGCTGGCCCGCCTGGTGCTCGATGCTTTTACACGTCGCAATGGCGACGGCAGCACGTTGCTGGGCGGCGCGCCATACCGTGTGTTGAAGCTGAGCGAGCGTGGCAAAGGGTTGCTCGATGAGTGGCTAGAGTCGCGGTCGTCCTCCGATCGCCATGAAGCTGCGTCGCGAGCGTCACAAACAGCTCTGTGGAGACAACTTGTTGATGCCGGCTTGGTTCACCCGCTTCCTGCACCGGCCGAACGTGTCACAGATACGGCTGCTGTGATCCCAGTGCTGGACGACGTCGATGGCCTCGAGGCGCTGCTACCTCCGCTTCGCGAAGCCATGGGGCCCGACGCCCCGATCGTGGTCGTGGACGACGGCTCGACCGACCAACGAGACATCGCGGACGCCGCAGCAAAGTTTGGGGCGATCGTGCTTCGCCACGAAGAGAACCAGGGCCCAGCGGTTGCCCGCAATACCGGGTGGAAGTATCTCGCCGAAACATCGCCAGACGTCGGCGCCATAGTGTTCATCGACGCAGATGTGGTGATCGAGCAAGATGCCCTTCTGATTCTGCTCGGCCACCTCGAACTCGACCCAACTGTTGGCGTCGTTGCGCCCCGGGTTGCGACCCTTCCAGAGCCGAGCGCGATGCATCGGTATGAGTTGACCAACTCACCACTCGATATGGGTTCGACCCCGGCTCGCGTCCATGCGTTTGCGCGGGTTCCATTTGTTCCGTCGGCCACAATCCTTGTTCGCACCGCCCTACTCGAAGACATCGACGGCTTCGACCCTGACCTCCGAGTGGGTGAGGACGTAGACCTGGTGTGGCGAGCCAATCACGTTGACTGGTCGGTTCGCTACGACCCACGAGCGGTCGTGGTCCACCGAGGCCGTCGAACTCTCAAAGCGCTGATGCGACAACGCTTCGCCTATGGCACATCGGCCGTTCAGCTCGAGGACCGTCATCCTCACCACGTCTTTCCTGTTGAGCTCTCGATTGCTCATACCGCGATCTGGGTGTCCGCGTTGTGGGGAGGTCGCAGGGGCAAACTCGCCAGTGCGATCGGATATGTGGCATTGGTTGCACAGCTCGGTAAACAGCTACGACCAACGCTCGACGATGCCACCGTCATTTCAGCATGCGTTGTGATGGAGACGAATCGATATGGCCTGAAGTGGCTCGCAAACGCTGGGACGCGAGCGTGGGCGCCGCTCTTGATCTGGAACCGGACCACCCGCCGCTGCCTGCTCGCTGCACTTCTCGGCCCAGCGGTGTTCGACTGGTGGAGCCAAGGTCGTCTGTTAGATCCGTTCCGCTTTGTGTTCTACCGAGCTGTCGACCACGGCGCCTACAGCGCCGGAGTGTGGGACCAAGCCCAGCGCGAGCGGTCGTTCCGTGCGCTTCTTCCGAGTATTCGGCGGTACTAGCGAGCGGAGAAACCGCCGTCGATCGCCATCGATGCCCCGGTGACGCCGCTCGCCTGAGCGCTGCACAGCCAGGCGATCGCGTCGGCGACCTCCTCTGGAGAGATCAGTCGGTCGATCAGGTGATGCTCGGAGAAGCTCTCGGCGGAGTCCAGGTCATAGACGGTGGCGCTGTGGGTCAACAGATCGGTATTGGTCGAGCCGGGCAGTATGACGTTGGCGGTGATACCCGTGCCGGAGAGGTCCGCGGCGAGAGACCGTACGTAACTCTCGACAGCTGCCTTCGAGGCGGCATAGGCCGCTAAGCGAGGCGTGGCCTTGCTGGCGATCGGCGATCCGATAGCGATGAACCTTCCAAACCGCGGCTGAGGCCGTTCGAGCATGAGCGGGATCGTTCGCGCTGCAAGACGGCGGACTGCGGAGATGTTTATCTCGTTCAGTACATTCCACGCCTCATCGGACACTTCCCACGCTGGTCCCTCACCGGCGATTACCCCGGCGGCAGCGACCACGACCTCGATGGATCCCTGAGCCTTCGCGGCGCTGAGCGCTGCTTCGAGAGTGGCCTGGTCAGCAGCATCGCCAACGATCGGAGTTCCGCCGGTGCGTTCACTGACGTCATCGAGTTGCTCGCGGGTTGCCAGCTCGTAGCTCAACCGCGGGTCGGACTCGCAGGTATCCACGAGCACCAGTTGATGGCCTGCCTGGGCAAGCGAGATGGCGGTTGCAGCGCCGATACCTCGAGCAGCGCCGGTGACGATCGCGACAGCCACTGCTACATCCTGGGGGTGAAGAAGTCGCGAGGCACCACAACGTCGTCTGAGGAAAGCTCTTCGATCGATGCCTTGCCGAGGCCCATGAGGGTGGAGTCGATTCCCATTCTCATGATGTCGAGCACGTTTTCAACGCCAGCCTGACCGTTCGCTGCCAAGCCCCACAGATATGCGCGACCGATCATCACCGCCTCGGCTCCCAGAGCCAGGGCCTTAACCACATCGCTGCCTCGTCGAATGCCGCCGTCGAGGAGAACCTGAACTTCTGAACCAACAGCATCGGCAACCTCAGGAAGCACGCGGATCGGCGCCGGGGTCGAGTCGATGTTGTTGCCGCCATGGTTCGACACCGAAATGGCTGTCGCACCCGCTTGCACTGCTTGTTTTGCCTCGTCTGGGCGGCTGATGCCCTTGACCATGAACTCGCTGTTCCACTCGGCGATGAGGCCCGCGATATCGTCCCAAGTTGGAGGGGGCGTTCCCATCCACGTGCCGTATGCATCGAAGAAGCCCGGCTTTGAGCCGTCGGTGGCAAAGTTGGGCACGGTCAGGTCGGGAAGGCTGCGTGCTTCGGCCCAACGCTTGAGCCAGGCAGGGCGGGTCAATACATCGGGGGCGTGCTTGAGGGCGGTCTTCAAATCGATCGACTGAGGAATCTGTGGGCTGCCCCAATCTCGGCTGTGCACAAACGACCAGTCGAGCGTGAGGATGATGCCCTTTGCACCGGCGGCTCGAGCACGCTCCATTCGTGCGCTCATCGAGTCTCGGTCACCGGCCCAATAGATCTGAAAGAAGGTCTGAGGTTGTTCGGCAATGACCGCCTCGAGAGGCTTTGACCCAAACGAGCTGAGCCCCATGGGAACACCGCGAGCCGCTGCTGCTCGAGCCACCGCGATCTCACCGTCGGGATGCACAGCCTGGACTCCGGTCGGCGAGATCATCACCGGCATAGAAAGAGGCTCACCCATGATCGTCGTAGCCATTTCGCGATGTGGAGGTTGGCCAGCGGTGATAGGTCGTAACCCGAGCTGGTCGAACGCGGCCAGGTTGTCGTTGCGCGATACCCCAGCTTCTGCGCCTGCGATGATCGCGCCGTAGACAGAGCGAGGAAGCGTGCGCTTAGCCCGCTGCTTGGCTACCGCTACCGACTCGAACCAACCGTCGCTCATCACGTGAGCTTACATTCAAAGATGAAATGAGACCTGTTCGAGTTACCCCGGCAATGTGGGCGTAACGTTTGAGCATGCGCTTGGCAGAACAACAGTGGCCCCACGTTGCTGGGACGTCGGTGCTGCTCGTCCCTCTCGGCTCGACCGAGCAACACGGACCGCATCTGCCGCTCGACACCGACACGCGCATAGCTGTGGCAATCGCCGAACGAGTAGCCGAATCTCAGAGCCACGTCTCGGTCGCACCAGCACTTCCATTCGGGTCGTCTGGCGAACACGCCGGTTTTTCGGGAACGATCTCGATAGGAACCGAAGCGCTTCACCTCGTACTGATCGAACTCGTTCGATCGATCGACTGGGCCGACGAAATCGTGTTCATCAACGGACACGGAGGGAACCATGATGGTGTGCAACGAGCGGTAACACAGCTCGTCGACGAAGGCCACGACGTGGCGTTCTGGGCACCGTCGGTATCGGGCGGTGATGCCCATGCGGGCCACACCGAGACGTCGCTGCTGCTCGCGATTGCGCCCGAACTTGTGCGCGTAGATCTGGCGGAACCCGGAGTTACCACTCCCCTAGCCGAGCTAATGCCCACACTTCGAACCAGCGGGGTTCGGTCGGTCGCTCCGAACGGCATTCTCGGC
>CAZHUR010000258.1:0-4439 GCA_964535395.1 uncultured Acidimicrobiales bacterium | reverse complement strand
TGTGGTGGGGGTTCCACCGATGCTGACGCGGGTGGCAGTGACCCAGCGGTCGAAGAGACCGAGAGCGACGACGAAGAGGTCGAGCCTGCCGACGAGGGCGAGGGCAACGTCGACGAAAGCGCCGACGGATCTGATGTCGCGTCCGCAGATGACGGAGCCGAGGTTCAGGCCGGTGGAACCCTCCGCATCGGGTTGCAAACAGAGGCTGACACGCTCAACCCCACAAACACAGCCCTCAACCGGGCGCCGCTGATCTTGGCGACCGCCATCTTCGACACGCTCGTCGTGGTCGACACCGAGGGCAACTGGCAGAACAACCTCTCGGAGAGTTGGACTCCCAACGACGACTTCACCTCGTGGGACATGACGCTGCGCGAGGGCATCACCTTCAGCGACGGTGAAGTGATGGACGCAGCAGCCGTCGTCGCAACGGTCGAAGCTTTCTTTGCCGACCCACTTACATCTCTCGTGTTTGCACCAGCGTTCAACGCGGAGACACCGGTCGAACTGATCGACGAGCTCACCGTTCGCTTCAATGCATCCACGTCCAACGCACAGCTGCCGTTCTACTTTGCCGAGCAGATCGGCATGATTGGGTCGCCGGCATGGCTCGAAGCTCGCAACGACGATCCGAGCCTCGATCAACTTCCAATCGGCTCTGGCCCATACGTGATCGAGGAACGCGTTCAAGACCGAAGCACAATTCTGGTTCGCAACGAGAATTACTGGAACCCGGACCAAGCTGGCATCCTCGACCGCATCGAGCTGTTCACCGACCAGGCCGACCAGCAGCGGGTCGACTCATTGCTTGGCGGCGACCTCGACCTCATGCACGGCACCGACTCTGGGGCCATCCTGACGCTTCGTGATGAGGGCGACGCGATCACTCGTATCGAAGATCAATCGGGCGAAGAGTTCTTCATGTTGTTAAACGCTCAGGTGGCGCCATTTGACGACATCCGGGTGCGAGAGGCAGCAACTGCGGCCTTCCCGCAGCAGGCGTACGCCGAGTTCATCACAGAGGGAACCGCCGATAGAGCGCAGACCTTGTTCTCTGCTGACACGCCATGGCACAATCCCGATCTCATCCAGCAAGGTGATCAGCCAGAGGTTGCTGGCGAACTCGTTGCGTCGTATTGCGCTGACGTGCCAGACCAGTGCACCGATGGTCGAGTGAATATCGAATATCAACACGACATCAGTGACGAATTGACCCGGATGGCAACGCTGGTCGGGGACTCGTGGGGAGAGTTCTTCAACATCACTCTTGACGTCCTACCGAACGATCAGCACATCACCCAGGTCACCCTCGGCGCTTACGGTGCTGCCACCTGGCGCTACCACGGATTCTCGGACCCAGACGTCGACTCGATCTTCGTCAGTTGCAACACGATTGGAGCGTTGTCGATCAACTTCGCTCGCAACTGCAACCCAGAACGCGACGAGCTCATCGCCCAGCAGCGGGCATCGACCGACTTTGACGAGCGCTACGACATCTGGACCGACATCCAGCAGAACCTGCTCGACTCGTATCAGTACATCGTCATCGAACACACCAACTGGGTGATCGGTGCGGACCCGTCGGTCGGCGGCATTTGTGATGCCACAACACCAGATGGAATTGCGTTGCCGTGTCAGAACTCGGGCGTGCTTCGACTACCGCAACTCTTCTTGACCAACTAAGAGACTCGGTCGAGGGGACGATCTAGGTGAGGTTCATCGCCGGCAGACTTGCACAGATGGTGCTCGTCGTATTCGCGGTGACCTTCCTCGCCTTTGGAGCACTCAACTTCTTGGGTGATCCTCTCTTCAACATTCTCGGCCCCATCGCTGACGAATCGTCCGGTGAACAGTTTGCCGAGGTGCGAGCCCAGGCTCGGGCGGAATATCACCTCGATGAACCGTTTCCCGTGCGGTACGGCCGGTGGGTAGGCGGCATGCTGCAAGGCGATTTCGGGAGAAGCTTTGCGAACGGCACAACGGTCAGCGAGGAGATCGGCTCGAGCTTGCCGGTCACGATCGGGCTCATGGTCTATGCCCAAACCTTGGCGGTGCTCATCTCGGTTCCGTGGGCGTTGTGGTCTGCGGCACGCGCATACCGCACTGTCGACAAGGTGAGCACGGTCCTGTCGTTCGGAATGCTCGGCATCCCTGTCTTTGCGCTCTCGGTCATTCTCTTCTGGCTGTTCGTGGTGCAGTGGGGCATCTTCCCAACGAGATACGACGATTCGTCGTTCGGTTCACAGCTGTTCTCGCTGTTCTTGCCAGCGGTGGTCCTGGCGGTACCCCTGATCGCCACGTATCAACGCCTGCTCCGCACCGACCTCATTTCGACGCTCCAAGAAGACTTCATCGCCGTTGCGAGAGCGAAAGGGTTGACGCAGTGGCGTGTCCTTGCTCGTCACGCGTTACGGCCATCGCTGTTCTCGATGCTTACCGTGTTCGGAATCCAAACAGGAGCGCTCATCGGCGGATCGCTCATCGTCGAGAGCTACTTCAGCATCCCAGGCATCGGAGCAGGGGTTGTCGAAGCGATTATCCGAGACGATTTCCCCGTCGTGCTCGCGGTCGTTGTGGTCGTGACGGTGATCTTTGTGCTGGTCAACTTCCTCGTCGACATTGCGTACAGCTTCCTCGACCCGCGGGTGCAGCTCGATGGCTGAGTCGCAACCGTCTCTCGCTCGTCGTCTCGGACCCGGCTTCTGGTTGAGCGTCAGCTTTCTTCTGCTGGTCTTTGGTGCAGCGATTTTGGCCCCGGTGTTGCCCATTGCCGATCCGGAGCAGACCGCCATCGGAGGTCGTCTCGAGGGGCCTCGGTCCGGACTCTGGTTCGGGGCCGACTCCACAGGCCGAGACGTCCTTTCGCTCACAATCTGGGGATCGCGAATTTCGCTGCTCGTCGGTTTCATAGCAATCGTCATCGGCTTTGCGATCGGTGGAACGCTCGGAATGGCAGCCGGTTACTTCCGCGGAGCGTTCGACCGAATCGTGTCCTTCTTCTTTGTGACCCTGCTGTCGTTTCCTGCGCTCATCCTCGCGATCCTCATCACCACATTGCTCGGCAGAACTGTCGCTTGGGTTTCGATCAGTTTGGGCATCTTGGCAATCGCTCCCGTCGGACGTTTGGCTCGTGCCCAAACCCTGGTGTTCGCCGAGCGCGAGTTTGTTCAAGCAGCTCGGCTTCTTGGTGCGAGCGACTGGCGCATCATCACCAAAGAGCTACTCCCAAATGTGCTGATCCCCATGTCGGCTCTCGCGCTTTTGGGCATGGGCATCGCCGTCGTTGCAGAAGGCACACTTGCGTTCTTGGCGATCTCGGTCGAGGACGGCTTGAGCTGGGGCCGCCAGATCCAAGATGCTGGCAGCAGTGCACGCAACCTCGAGAATGGACCCCACGCCGCGCTGTTCCCAATCGGGGTTCTGTTCCTGACGGTGCTGTCGTTGAACTACGCCGGAGATCGACTGCGTGAAGTGTTCGACGCGAAGGAGCTTCAGCTCTGATGGCTCTTCTCGACGTCAAGGACCTCTCTGTTACCTTCACTACGCCGGAGGGTCCGGTTCGCGCTGTTAGAGGTGTGAGCTTTTCAGTCGACCGAGGTCAAACACTGGGGATCGTGGGCGAGTCGGGTTCGGGCAAGTCGGTGAGCGTCAAGTCGTTGATGGGACTGTTGCCGTCGACGGCGAAGGTGGAAGGCTCCGCTACCTACGACGGCCTCGACCTGTTCAACCTCGACAAAGCCCGACGCAAACACTTCTACGGCGTCGACATGGCGATGGTGTTTCAGAATCCAATGACCTCGCTCAACCCGGTCAAGCGGGTCGAAGACCAACTCACCGAAGGCATGCGGTTCCATCGGAACCTCTCAAAATCTGAGGCCCGAGATCGAGCGCTTGAGCTGCTCGACTTGGTTCGCATTCCAGAGCCGAAGCGGAGGTTGAGGCAGTATCCGCACGAACTTTCCGGTGGTATGCGTCAACGCGTCGTCATTGCCATGGCGCTCGCAAACGACCCAGCGCTGCTCATTGCTGACGAACCAACCACCGCTCTCGACGTCACGGTTCAGCGAGAGATCCTCGACCTGCTCGACGCGCTGCGTAACGACCTCGACATGGCGATGATCATCATCACTCACGACCTGGGCGTCGTTCGAGATCGCGCCGATGAGGTCGTGGTGATGTACAACGGTCGCGTCGTCGAAACCGCGGCGACCAAAGATCTGTTCGCCGCCCCTAATCACGCCTACACCGCAGCTCTCCTCGGTTCGGTGCTCGACGTATCGATGCCCAAGGGCACTCGCCTCGAACCAATCCCAGAGCTAGACGGCGAAGGAAACCTGGTCCGGTGAGCCAAAACCAGACGAGCACTATGGCGGCAGGACTTCGCGACGGTGAAACGTTGATCTCAGCCGAGGGACTGACCATCGACTTTGACATTGGTA
>CAZHUR010000257.1:0-4485 GCA_964535395.1 uncultured Acidimicrobiales bacterium | reverse complement strand
GGGTTGCGCAGTCTAGAAAAGGCCGCGGTCCGGGCCGGGGGAGCGCGCAACCACCGCGGCAACCTCAGCGACTGGATCATGCTGAAGGACAATCACCTCATGGGTGTCTCGATCGCAGACGGTGTCGCCAGAGCGAAGGAACGTTGGCCCGCTCGCACAGTGCACGTCGAGGCCGACCGCCTCGACCAAGTCGAAGCAGCCGTCGAGGCCCGAGCTGACGCGATCCTTCTCGACAACATGAGCGTCGAACAACTCACCGAAGCCGTCGAACTAGTTATCTCGATTACCAAAGGCGGCCCACGGCCTCTCCTCGAAGCGAGCGGCGGAATCGACCTGACGACGATCGAGGGCATCAGCCACACCGGAGTCGACATGATCTCCACATCCAAGCTGTGCTTCGGAGCGCCCACACTCGACATTGGCTTGGATATCGAACACTCATGACCGACTATCTCCTCGTAATCGACGTAGGAAACACTCAGTCGGTCATCGGTCTCTACGACGTCGACTCCGCGGGTGTTTCGGCCGAAGATGGTCTCATCGATCACTGGCGCATCTCGACAGACCCCCAACGAACCGCCGATGAGTTCGCGGCCATGCTCGGCGGTTTCATGAACTTCGCCGGTGTCAGATTCGACGAGGTCGCCGGCGTTTCCATGTGTTCGGGGGTTCCTCGGGTGCTGGCGACGCTCCGTTCGCTCGCCGATCGGTACATCGACTTTGAACCAATCGTCATCGGTCCGGGCATCAAGACCGGCATACCGATCAAGTACGACAACCCGCGAGAGGTAGGCGCTGACCGAATCGCAAATGCGATCGCAGCTTATGAACTGTTTGGTGGACCGTCGATCATCGTCGACTTCGGCACCGGCAACAACTTCGACATCGTCTCAGCCGATGGCGAGTTTCTCGGCGGCGCAATATCGCCGGGCCTAGAGATTTCGATGGATGCACTCGTGGGCCGTGCATCGGCATTGAGCGCAATCGAACTCGTCGAACCACGAAACATCATCGGTCGATCGACGACCGAGGCTCTCCAGTCGGGAGCGCTCTATGGTCTTGCGGCCTCTGTGGATGGCATGGTTGCGCGTTTCCAAGATGAACTGGGCGGCCAAGCCAATGTTGTGGCGACCGGGGGGCTTGCACCGGTGATTGCGCCGGTAGCGTCAACGCTTGAATATGTCGAACCATTTCTCACCCTCCATGGGCTCAGGATTGTCCATGCTCGTAACATCGATCGGTAACCAGCCATGACCGAGATAGATCCGTCCAATGAAACAGCTACCGACAATGCCGCCGAAGCTGAGTCCGTCGACACCTCCGCAGACTCGGGGCGAATCCCCAAGCGAGACTTCGACATTCCATACCGGTACGAAGTCACGAGCACTACCGCTGAGATTCACACCGCTCACGGCGATATCGAAGACGGCTCCGAGACGGGGGTTTCCGTATCGGTAGCTGGCCGCATCATGCTGAAGCGAGACCAGGGCAAGCTCGTTTTCGCCGATCTCCAAGACGGAACGGGCCGTATCCAAATCTTTGGCCACTCCAAGACGACACCGGACTTTGAAGCGTTCTCGAAGCTGTTCCTCGGCGACTGGGTTGGGGTCACGGGCGAAGTGATCAAGACCCGCCGGGGCGAACTCTCTATCCGTCCGAGCGCGTGGACGATTCTTGCACCAACCCAGCGCGTGTTCCCCGACAAATTCCACGGCATTAGCGACCAAGACACGAAGTACCGCCAGCGATACGTGGACCTCTGGGTCTCCGAAGAGTCGAACACGATCCTGCGAACTCGCAGCAAGATCATGTCGCTCACCCGACGCTGGCTTGAAGACCGTGATTTCATGGAGGTCGAAACACCAACCTTCCACGGTGTATCGAGCGGTGCAATGGCCCAACCATTTACGACGCATCACAAAGCGCTCGACATGGCCTTGTTCATGCGGATTGCTCCAGAGCTGTATCTCAAGCGGCTCACCGTCGGCGGATTTGAGCGGGTCTTCGAAATGGCTCGAGTGTTTCGCAACGAAGGTCTCTCGACTCGCCACAACCCAGAGTTCACCATGCTCGAGTTGTACTGGGCCTACGCCGATTACAACGATGTCATGGAACTGGTCGAGACCTTGTGTGGCTATCTCGCAACCGAGATAACCGGTAGCACCAAAATCGAGTACGACGGTCGTGAGCTCGACCTGGCTGCTCCGTGGAAGCGTGCCACGATGGCCGACCTGATCAAGGAGCAGACCGGCCTCGAACTTTCGGTCGCCATGGACCGAGATGCCCTGGCTGCCATTGCCGTCGAGCACGGCGTCGAAGTGAAGGATCACTACGGCACCGGCAAGCTGATCTTGGAGATCTACGAAAAGACGACCGAGAGCAACATTTGGGGTCCGGTCTTTGTGATCGACTATCCAAAGGAAGTGTCTCCGCTAGCCCGAGACCACCGGAGCAAGCCCGGTATCACCGAACGTTTCGAAGCGATCGTTGCAGGGCGAGAACTGTGCAACGCGTTCAGCGAACTGACCGACCCCGACGAACAACGCGCGCGATTCGAAAATCAGGAAGCTGACCGTGAAGCGGGCGATTTCGAAGCAATGGGCCTCGACGTCGACTACATCCGAGCCCTCGAATATGGCCTGCCACCAACGGGTGGCTTGGGAATCGGGATGGACCGACTCGTCATGTTGCTCACCGGGGCGACCACGATTCGCGACGTCTTGTTGTTCCCAACGCTTCGACCTGAACAAGTGAGCGGCGAGAGCCAAGCGGACGAGTAGGAGCCACGTGTCTGACGCGACAGCCGAGGACCATGAGCTCTGTCACTATCTCGCTAGCGGTGCAGCCGAGCGACTCGCTGCCCTCCGTCACCGACTCTTCGATGAGGGCGCCAGCCACACACAGGTAGAACTCGCAGGGGACGACCTGGCCCATCAGTGGTTGGCAGCGGAATTGGCTGCGCATCGGCCCGCCGACGCCGTGCTTTCTGAAGAAGGCCATGATGATCGCCATCGGCTCTCGAGTCGTCGTACCTGGATCGTCGATCCGCTCGACGGGTCGAGTGGGTTTGGCTGGGGAAGTCCGGAGTGGGCTGTGCACGTCGCGCTCGTAATCGACGGGGTTGGGGTTGCCGGTGCGATTGGATTCGATGACTTCGGCACCCTCTCGACCGGTCAGCCACTACCACCACTCGTTACCGTTCGCGAACGACCGGTCGTTGCGGTTGGTCGTACACGCACTCGGATCGATGGAAACCCGATGGCACGACACCTTGAAGGCGAGACCTTGGTGTGTAGCTCAGCCGGAGTAAAGGCCGCGCTCGTGATCACAGGTCAGGCCGACATCTACGTGCACTCGGGTCCGCTCTATGAGTGGGATCTGTGTGCACCAGCGGTCGTTGCCGCCAAAGCAGGGCTCGATGTGGTCGATCCAACGGGGGCGCCACTTCGGTTCAACACCAGCCAGGCCATCGTCCCCGGCGTGGTGATTTCCCACCCTGATCTGACCCAAAATGCCCTGGACCTGCTCAGAGACAGCGGAAAAGGGCATCGCCGTCACCCAACGTGGTGATTCTTCGAAATGGATTCGGTGCCCTCACGTCGATTCGATAGGGTAAAGGAGCTGGTATACGCGGGTCACTAGCACGACACCCGCGGCTCAAAGGATTGGGGGATAACTTATGGAAGAGTTTTCCGTTGCTGGCTCCAGCGTGAAGACGGTCGAGGCTGACGAAACCTTTGGTTTGTCGTTCGCCGATCCCAATGCTGTAACCGACCAGGAGCTAGTGCGCCCCGAAGAAAGCCCTCGAAGTACTTCGTCGACCTCGCTTGCGTTCATTGACCTCGCCCTGGCAATCCTGATAGCGATCGTCGCGACGGTCGTTTTCCTCGGTTTTGATGGCTTTACTTCTCCAGGGGTTCTCGCCCTAGGCCTCGGCGGAGCCTCCGCTCTTTCCGTCACCTTGTGGTGGCGTAACGCATACGTGGTCAGTCGCTCGGTGTCCTGGGACGGAAACCTTGGTGTAGCGCTCAGCTCAATCGCTGCTGTGGTTATGGGAATGATCACCGCCACCTGGGTCTTCGAGATGGAACCGCATCGCGCCTGGCAGATAGCGATCGGCCTGAGCTGGGCGGTCTCGGCGATGATCGTGCGCTTCGTCGTTGCTCGCAAAGCCTCTGCGAGCAACGAGATTGTCCGGGTGGTGGTTGCTGGTAACACCGGCGATGCGCTCGCCACACGCCTTGCCCTGCGAGCCGATTCGCGAACGAACTATTCCGTTGAGGGCTTCGTGATGGATCGCCTTGACCGCAACGTGCCAGATGTTGTTTCTCGTCTCGCTCTTGGCTCGATCGACCAGCTCTCTCACGTTGCACAAAAGGTTGAGGCAGACCTCGTCGTTGTCTGCCTCGGTGCCATCGACGCCGAGAGGTTCGGCCCATTGGCCCGAGAACTCAATGTGCATGGCATCGATGTAGCGCTCAGTAC
>CAZHUR010000256.1:0-4489 GCA_964535395.1 uncultured Acidimicrobiales bacterium | reverse complement strand
GTAATCGGTGGTCCCGCTCGTTGCTTGGCGGGCCATCTCGTTGCGAGAGATAAGTTCCGAAAGTTCTGCCGCGAGCCGTTGACCATGGCGGGAACCGCCGAAGGTAACCGGCGTTGGCCCGGGGGTTTCGCCAAAGTGCTCGACGAGCACATCGACGGCATGGGGCGAGCCTGCAACGACAAGGACCGATTCACCGCGTGCGACGGCATCTCGTGCCACAACGGAAAGGACATGCGACTTGCCCGTGCCGGGCGCACCCGAGAGCGCCGAGACGTCAGCGCCTCCCGCTCGGCCCGCAACGCGGAGTTGGCGTTCACTCATCGGCCGGTAGGCAACGACCTTACGTTCGAGTCGAGGCTCAATGTCACTCTCCCCATAGATCTTTGCAAAGGCGGTCTCGGAGAGGCCGTTGAGCGTGGAGAGGTTGAGCAGACTCGACCGCCGGCTGCCTTGTGTTGCGGGTTGGTCGAGGTAAATGGCCGAGCCCATGTGCAGGTGGATGCCAGGCTGCGTTCGGGTCTGGGTCGGCAACGTTTCCTGCGACACAAGTCTTGGTTCGTCGGTGAATCCGACCGCAGATGCCACCTCGACTACCCATTCCATCAGGTCGGGCTGGAACTCCAACATCGCGTCGGTCGAGCGGACCCTCAAGTCTTCGTCCATCCGGTCGTACAGATCGCCCCCACCGAAGTGTGCACGCTCGAGGAGTTGAGAGCGAAGCGCTTCGTCCTCGATGAGATTGGTCATCTCGGCGTCACCGCTGGCCGCCATCGCCGCTGACGTCGTGTTCTTGAGCGTGTCGCCGAAAGCGCCAACAATCCCGCCGAGAACCCTACCGTCGTCCTCTGGTGTGTCCCGAGTGCCTCGCTCCATCGGGATGCTGATGGCGGGGAAACTGAATTGGGTTTGTGTTCCGTTGAAGTCGATCGTTCCGGAGAACCACACCCAACCGAGACGCATGAGCTGTTCGCCGCTGTGGAGCGCTGCTTGGGCGTACACCTTGCGAAGCTTCGACTCGGGATCGGCAAGCCTCGGGTCGCCTGTGGTGATACTCGGGAAGGACCGAATCACACCTTCCTTCTCGCTTTCACCTCCGAAGTAGCCAAGAGCGCCGTTCGATACCCAAGCGAACGACGCGGCGTCGATCACATCGGTCTTTGGGGCCGCTGGGTTTCCAGACAAGGCCGCGAACGTTCGGAGTACGTCTGTCGACTTCAACTAGCCAAATCTCTTCTTGGTCATGGGTTAATCCTACGCGAATGCTCTACCAGCCCAAAAAGGACCGTGAAACCTAGAGATCGGGGAACTTCTCTCGCAGGTCTGCTGGGTAGCCGTCGAGCAAGTATTGCCACTTCTCCTCGAACGCGTCTGCGGTGCGCCAGCCCATGCGACGCAACATCAGAGCACGATCGATGTGAGCGTCCACACCATCGGAATGCAACGTGCAATCGATCGCCACAGAGTGTTCGCCCTCGCCAGCGACGAGGTCGACGACATACCGGCCGACTCGATATCCAGTTCGCACAGCGATCCCAGCAGACCTCAATACCTGAGCGACTTGAAGCACCCATGGGTCGGTGACGTCCTCATCGCGCACCAGATCGACCAGTGGCTCTGACCACTTCAGAAACTCCCCCGCCAACCCAGGAGGAGCTGGGTCCGACGACACGATATGTACGAACTCGCGGGCACGGGTCGCCATGACATTGAAAAACTGCGGGTCGTTCACAGGCGCCCAGGCCGTGGCGGGTGCACCGGCACCAACCCCGTACGACACGATCATGAGATCGCATTCGTCGCCCTGAAAGTCTCGGACAACGCCGACCCGAATTCCGAGAGCTTCGATCTGGTCCGCGCTGAAGCGCGCCCGCACCACCGTCTCCAATGCGTCGGCTTGAGCCTCGAAAGGGGTTATCAACCCAACGCTTTGCCAACGACCTTGCTGCTCCTCAAGGATCTCCATGACCTTGGCGAGTTCGACCTCGTTTACCCCGTCTTCGTTGCGCTCGCCATCCACGATCGAAACATCGATGTGGTCGGCCGCCTCGTTCGTAGGATGACGTGTCGCTGTGTACAACCCTCCGTCGTAGAACCGCCGAGAACTGAACTCGATGAGGTGCGGAGCCGACCGAAAGTGCTCGTCCAGAACCTGCACAGGGAACTTGGCTGTGGCGGTATCGAACAGAGACATGGTTGCGGGGTGAAGCTCAGTACCCGCCGTGTTGTAGATCTCCTTTGCTTTATCGATCTGCTCGCTAGAGAGGTACGGCTCGAATCCAATCTGCTGAGGATCACCGCAGATGACCGCTCGCTTGGCACGGACCAGAGCGCTTGCGGCGGCGACCTGATCGATCTGGGATGCTTCATCGAAAATGACGAGATCGAACAAGCCAACGATGCTCGGCAACACGTCATCGACATCATCGAGCGAGCCAACCCACAGCGGCGCGGCCGTAGTGAGCAACTCCGGGTCGATCGTCGAAAGCACCCTCCGGCGCTCGTAGCGGTTCACCAGCAGGTTGGATGCAACGGTCTTGAGGGTTTCTTCTTCTTTGGGACCTAAGGCGTTCACCCAGCGCTCGACGAGTAGCTCTCCTGCCACGTGAGCCGCACCCTTTTCGTTCTCGACCATGCGGTCAAGGTGTGAGTCGACCGAGAAATGCTTGTTGGTCGACGGGCTTTCGAGTGAGGCTCGGAGTTCTCTGACTTGCTCATCGTGAGCCTGGGCCTTTGCGTGCAACGCGTCGTCTACCTGTGGCTCACCCGTTGCAAGGTTGGAGAGCGCCACGAGCTCTTTGCTCACACGCTCTCCAAATCGTGAGCCGCCGAAGGTAACCGGCGGTGGGCCGGGGGTGTTCGCAAAGTGGTCGGCGAGCACGTCGACCGCCTTGGCCGAGCCGGCAATGGCCAGAACAGAGTCACCGCGCGCGATCGCATCGGCAGCGAGCACCGAAATCAGGTGTGTCTTCCCAGTCCCTGGTGCTCCCGACAGAACCATGAGCGGCTCGCGTGAAGTGTTGCGTGCAATTACTCGCTGCCGCTGGCTGAGCGGACGGAACGCATAGAGCTCTCGCTCAGGTGCATCGGCGTCCCCGTACTCGCTGCCATAGAGAACGTTAAAAGCTGTGCCCTTCAGCGAAGGCACGTTGTCGAGGTCCTCGAGGTCATAGATTCGCTTCCCACGCTCTGAGGTTCGGGACTCGAACAACCCAACGCCCAGGTGTGCAGTGATGCCTTCCTTCGCAATGTGATCTATTGGCGAGTCGTACGCGACATCTTGAACCTCTAAACCAATCGCTTCGCCGAAGTCCCGGGCCCATCTTTCTACTTGTTCGTCGGTAGTCCATGTCGAGGGCGCTTTGAGCCCTCCGTACGCAAGGAGTTCTCTTCTACCAAACTGAAGCTCCTCGGTAACTCGCCGCAGCAGGTCAAGTCGAACTCCGATATCTGCGACTCGCTGCGAAACTTGAATATCTCCAGTGAAGGTGAAATCGCTGTCGGTCGCCCGAACCGGCGCATACGCCGCTGGCAGGCAGAACGATCCTTGTTCGGTTGTACCCGCAAGCCAGATCCAACCAAAGTTGACGGTTCCGGATCGTAGCGACCGGGCGTCACGGACTTCGATGCCGTAGTTGATCAACGCTCTGTTGTAAGGCCGGTAGCTCTTCAGATCTACGTGGGGTGATACGGGCACGCCCTCAGCCGACAAGGCTGAGAGGGTAGAAAAAATAGCGCCGATTTCTGCGTCGGTATTGGACGAATCCAAGGCGTCCTTGAGCAGGGCCTTTACTTGAGTCCAGACCATCGCTCTAGCGTACTGCTCTCAGTCTCATGGCCCGGAGGTGGTTCCGCCCAGATCGGGGAACTTCTCCCGCAGGTCTGATGGGTAGTCGTCGAGCAGGTACTGCCACTTCTCCTCGAACGCATCTGTGGTGCGCCAACCGGTGCGCCGCAACATCAACCCACGATCGATGTGAGCGTCCACGCCATCGGCATGCAACGCGCAATCGATGGCGACTGCGTTCTCGCCTTCGCCTGCAACTACGTCGACCAGATAGCGGCCGACCCGATAGCCGGTCCGAACAGCAATACCGTCAGCGCGCAAACGTTCGCCAACCCGTAACACCCACGGGTCGGCGACGGGTTCGTCTCGAAGTAGATCGACGAGCGGTTCGGTCCATTTGACGTATTCCCCCGCCAGCCCCGGAGGGTTCGCAGATGAAGTAATGACCGTGGCGTGGTGACGAGCCCTCGTGACCATCACGTTAAAGAACCGTTCGTCGTTGACTACCTTCCACGCTCCCTCAGACTCGTGAGTGCCTACACAAAGCGAGATGACCATCTGATCTCGTTCGTGTCCCTGAAGCTCGTTCACAGTGCCGACGAGAATGCTGAGGTCGGAAACCTCGGCCTCGGAGTACCGCTGTTGGACCGCTGCCTGGAGTGCTGTTGCCTGAGGCTCGAAGGGCGTGACGACACCGATATTGCG
>CAZHUR010000255.1:0-4491 GCA_964535395.1 uncultured Acidimicrobiales bacterium | reverse complement strand
TCTATGGACGAATGACCGGATGGGGCCAGCACGGACCGATGGCCGAGACCGCTGGTCACGACATTAACTACGTTGCGCTCTCGGGGACCCTCTCGATGATCGGTCGTGCAGGCGAACCGCCGGTGCCACCGATGAACCTCGTTGCCGACTTTGGCGGCGGCGGAATGCTGTTGGCTTTTGGTGTGCTCGCAGCCCTCTTTGAGCGTTCGTCTTCGGGACAGGGGCAGGTGGTCGATGCAGCGATGGTCGACGGCTCCGCCTTGTTGGCATCGATGATGTATGGCCTCAAAGCAATGGGCATCTGGGGAGGCGGCCGCGGTGGAAACATGCTCGACACCGGAGCTCACTTCTATGAGGTGTACGAAACCTCCGACGGAAAGTACTTGAGCGTCGGCGGCATCGAGCCACAGTTTTACGCCGAACTGATCGAGGGCTTGGGTTTCGAAGAGGCAGACCTTCCTCCGCAAAACGATGCAGCGAGGTGGCCCGAGGCCAAGGCGATCTTCGCCCAACGTATTGCCACCAAGACCCGTCAAGAGTGGGAAGATATCTTCGAAGGAACCGACGCGTGTGTAGCGCCGGTGCTCGAACCAGAAGAAGCTGCCGCCTTTCCACACAACCAGGAGCGTCAAACGTTCGTTGAGGTCGCCGGTGTTACCCAGCCCGCGCCTGCACCGCGCTTTAGTCGCACCGCGCCGAGCATTCCGGGGCCATCGAGCCACCTAGGTCAAGACACCACTTCTGCGTTGTCGCGTTGGGGGTTCGCCGCGGATCGAATCGATGCTCTTCGCGAGAGCGGAGCGATAGCTTAGAGAGCGTGACGATCATTCGATCTCTCCACGACGGTATGTCGATGCTCGTGATCGTGACCGGGTTCTTTGCCGGCAGCTGGGCGGTGGCTGCGCACTACAGGGAGCAGTTTCGCAGCGAACGGTTGTGGGTCGCCCACAATTTCTTCCACGCCCTCATCGCAATTCAGGTAGCGCTTGGAGCGGTGCTCGTTGGATTTAGCGAAGTGAACGCCGATGGCACCCACATGTTCTATGGCTTCCTGACCTTTGTCGGGGTCGGCATTATTATTGGCTACCGGCACCTCAGCGAGTACAAGTACTTGCTCTACGGGGTAGGCGGCCTGTTTGTGATGGGCTTAGCGATTCGGGCGATGTTCCTCAACCCGCTCGTTATTTAGCTCTGCCGATTTAGCCCTGCCGATTTAGCTAAGACAACATCAACTCGCCGCGGAGGATGGAGCGGCCGCTGTGGGTTTCGTCTCCATCGTCTGGCTCGACCGAAATGTCGACCAATGGGTACTCGGCTGGTTCGAGGCCCTCGGGCCAGTCAAACGTGGTTGCTCCAGGCTCCACCAGACCCACTGAAACAATCTCGCTGCCATCCGCGGTGAGAACCCACAACTCGAGGGGTTCGTCCATTGGCAACGGGTCGTCAAAGTCGATCACGATCATGGGGTTGTCGTCGACTTCGACCGTTGCTGTTGCCGTGCCGTCGAATGGTTCTGGGAGATCTGTGTTTGAAATCTCGGCTGCATATACGGGGTTGGCCTCGGAGCCACCGATGAACGCAATCGCTGCTCCGCCGATCACGACGAGTGCAATCACCGCCGCTGCAACAAGCAAGAGCGGGTTGGTCCGCGATGTGTCGGCCGAGGAGGTGAGATCGGCGACAGGTTCGCTGGCCCGGTTCGATCGTTCGGCCGTGAGATCGATGAGCCCGTTCGCTTCTTCGGGGCCGTCACTCGCAACGGGGGAGGCACCTGATTCGGGGGAGGCGAGTTCGGCGCTGATGCCAGCCCAGATGTCTGGCGGTGGCGTCTCTCGGTGACGGTCTTCGCTCGAGATCGACTGTGCCAGATCGGACAGCTCGGCAAAGAGCTGTTCTTCGTCAGGTGAGAGGTCGTCAGGTGGATTTTCAGTTGACATAGTTTTCCCCCAGTCCATGCCGGAGACGGTTCAAGCTACGACGGATGTCGCTCTTGACGGTCCCGAGCGGGAGGCCAGTACGGTCTGCAATTTCAACATGGGTGAGCTCATCGAAGAATGCCATTGATATGACGTTGCGGGCACGCTCGGGCAGCTCGTCAATTGCGTCGACGAGTAGCATCCGCAGCGTGACTTCTTCAAGTCGCTTCTCTGTTGGTTCTGCTGGTTGCGGTGCAGACTTTGCCCGTTCGACGCGACGCTGTTCTCGGCCGGTCGAACGGAAATGGTCTATTACCTTGTTGCGGGTTATACCCGAGAGCCATGAGCCAAGAGCGCCACGGCTCGGATCGAATCGGTCGCGCTTGCGCCACGCTGCAATGAACACTTCCTGGGTGATGTCTGATGCTGCTGCACGGTCGACGGATCGAAGACAGATCGAAAACACGAGGCCCCCGAATTCGTCGTAGATCTCTCGCAGGGCTTGTTCATCGCCGTCACGAAACCTCAGCTCAAGCGCTAGGGGATCGTTGGGTGCGGTGTCCCAGTCAAGGTTTGGTTCCAACAGCGTCATCCCTGTGTGTTCGCCGGAGAGCCTGCATTTGGATGCAAGAATCTCGCACCAATTCATGTGGCTCGGGTTCGAGATTTCAAGCCATAGCTTTGCACAAAGCGAGTGCTGATTGGAGTTCGGGTGGGGGCCAAGTTGTCTGTCTTCGTTTGTCGATGTGCAGTACGTGCAGCGGGCATCTCTCTAGCAGATTGGGGTATTCATCGTTATCAGTGAACCCGTTATCTGAAAGAATGATCAGATTTGTGAACTTTATCTCTTTCTAGAATGCAAAGCCTTTGGTACAACGTAAGAACGTCATCCACGACGAGGTGGATACGGGCATTGTTTCGCCGGTTTGTACACAGGCTGGCAGGCGACATTAGGGGAGAAACTATGACGGTCGAGACGCAACTCGAAAGGCAGTTTGGACTGACGACTCCAAACATCCGATTCGGGCTTTCACAAGAGGAGCTGTTCTACGCAGCGATCGATAACGATCGCGGTCGTGTGAGCCTCGATGGGGGATACGACGAGCAGAAGGCGTTTCCGACTGCTCTTGGTGTAGATGGACCCTTGGTTTTTTATACCGACCCCGAATGCACGGGGCGCCCAGTGCAGGACACCTACGCGGTGGCCCGCCCTGAGGTAGAAGACACCGTCTGGTGGAAGCCAGGCTTTGCGAAGTTCGACCCGAATGCGTTCGACGCATTGCTCCCTCGTGTGATCGAGCATCTCAACAACAAGGCAGCAACGCTTTTTGTCACCGACGTTTTCTGCGGATGGGACCCCGATTTCTCTGAGCCATACCGCTTTGTTGGCGAGTATGCGACCCACGCGTACTTCTGCAACATCATGTTTCCGAAGGACGTCCGCGACGACTCCGATCGCGCCGAAGCCGGTTGGACCATCATCAACGCCCCTACCTTCGTTGCCGATCCAGAGCGCGACGGCACCCGTTCGAACCGCGCGGTCATCATGGACATTGCGAACCGAGTCGCTCTCGTCATCGGCCCAGCCGACTACTCCGGCATCAACAAAAAGACGATGTTCACCGTGATGAACTATGTGCTCCCAGCCGCTGGTCAGCTGACAATGCACTGCTCGGCCAATGTTGGACAGGACGGCGACTCGGCGATCCTTTTTGGGCTCTCCGGAACCGGCAAGACCACACTGTCCGCTGACCCAGATCGTCTCCTGATCGGCGACGACGAACACGTGTGGACCGATGCCGGAATCGCGAACTTTGAAGACGGTTGCTACGCAAAGCTGATCGACTTGAACAAGAAGGCAGAGCCGGTGATCGCCGCAGCGATGTCGATGAAGGGAACCCTCATCGAGAATGTGCCGCCGCTCGACGGAAAGCGGATCGAAGACACCGACCCGCAGGACTTCGACCTGACCGATGGTTCGGTCACCGAGAACACTCGGTTTGCCTACCCGCTCACCTGTAACCCCGGCGTAGCCGAAGGCGCAAAGGGTCCACATCCAGAGACGATCGTTCTGTTGACCGCCGATGCGTTCGGCGTTCTGCCTCCCGTGTCGATCCTCGACGCCGACGAGGTCATGTACCACTTTGTCATGGGCTTCACCTCAAAGCTCGCTGGTACCGAGGTCGGCGTTACCGAGCCACAAGCTGCGTTCTCTGCATGTTTTGGTGATCCCTTCATGAGCCAGAAGCCAGCGGTCTATGCCGAGCTTCTCGCAAGCCGAATGCGCGACCACAAGACCCGATGCGTCCTGTTGAACACCGGCTGGTCTGGAGGGGCATACGGCAAGGGCGAGCGCATGTCTTTGGCAGTAACACGCCGCTTACTCAACGCTGCCCTCGACGGAGAACTCGACGATGCGGAGACCGTTGTTCAAGAACAACTCGGTCTTCGAATTCCGACAGCGGTTGAAGGTGTCGATTCGGCGATCCTAAATCCTCGAAACACCTGGGACGATCCTGAGGTTTACGACGTGGCTGCGAGCAAGCGGCGCTCGATGTACCAAGAGAAGTTTGAA
>CAZHUR010000254.1:3412-4491 GCA_964535395.1 uncultured Acidimicrobiales bacterium | reverse complement strand
GCAGCGGTGCACTCGATTGATATTCACAATGGCGTTGCCTATATCGGTGGAGCATTCACAACGATGAACGGTGAGGCCCATTCAAACATCGCAGCGGTGAACGCCACTACCGGGGCAAACATCGACGGCTTCGATCTCGGCATTGCCGGAAACCTGGGCAAGTCAGAAACACGAACCGTGCGCACCGTTGAGGTACACCCCAACGGCGAATTGCTGCTGGTCGCTTCGAATGGTCAGCAACTCATCGACGGTGTCGCAGGAGACGACGACCGATACGGCATCGCACTCGTAGACCTGACAGACTACAGCGTCACCCCGTGGCGCACGCAATGGTTTGAGAACTCGTTCGAGCGCTGCAGCCAGGGAGCCCTACAAATTCGCGAGGCATCGTTTAGCCCCGACGGATCGCAGTTCGCCGTGGTCGAAAAGGGTCACTTCAACTGCGACAAGATCATCATGTTCAACACCGTCGACGACGGCGTGAACAACCCTGCGTGGGTCACTGCTGCCCACGACTCGGTCTTCTCGGTAGAAGTCACCAACAACGCTGTCTACGCAGGCGGCCACTTCTGTTTCGTTACACCCCACGGAGAAGTTACGTCCGCCGAGGCTCCCACCTATCCATGGGTACTGAAACCTGAAGACTGCAACATCGCCACTGGCAACGAGACAATCGGAGAGTTCAACGCTCGTCAGCAAATCGTTGCGCTCGATCCAGCCACCGGCGAGGTACTCGACTGGAACCCACAGAGCAACGCTTTGGTCGGCGTACTAGATATCGAGGCAATCGATCGGGGGCTGCTCGTTGGCCAAGACGCCGGTCGTCTCAACCAAATCCTCACCGGACGACACGCCTTCTTGGACTTCGGCGGCACAACACCAACGTTCGTCCCACCATTCTTTGGTTGCACCGCAACCGCGAACAACGGAGAGATCACTCTCGAGTGGAGCGAGAACAACGCCTCGTCAACCGTCGTGCGCCGAGACGGTGGCTGGGTCGCAACCGTGACCGGAGAGAATTCGTTCACGACAACCGGAGCCGGCGAATACGTCATTCGCCTCCGCGAAGCCGGCGTAAC
>CAZHUR010000254.1:0-3312 GCA_964535395.1 uncultured Acidimicrobiales bacterium | reverse complement strand
ACCGACCTCACCTGCGTCCTAGACGACGTGTCACCACCAACGCCAGAACCAGAACCGCCCACCCCACGTGAAAACATCGTGTGCAGCACAATCGCACTCGTTGGCGGCGGCACCACGCTGACCTGGACCGACAACGACGCTCAAACGCAGGTCATTCGCCGTGACGAACGCTGGATTGCGACCCCTTCGAACATCGCTACCTCGCACACGTCGACCCGATCGAATGGCGAGTGGGTTCTTCGCCTTCGTTTCAACGGCGAAATCTTCGATGTCACCTGTGAACCGTAAGCCATAGCAACCAGCCGAACCAGACGACCGACAAGAAGCCGGTCAGGTTCCCGCCTCCTGACTCGGCCCCAAGCCGCCTTACGGTCAAGCAATTTTCGTGACCCGCCTTATCACTAGCGCTGTGGGTTTCTTTCAAAGGCCCGTGCGCTTGCTTGATATTGAACCTACCAACGCCCTCCCAAGCGTGAAATGCATAGCCCTATGCATGGCCGTGAAGGTGCCCAGATGCGGGGCGTGGGTGGCGAATTGTTCGGGTTTCTCAGGCGAAATACCCTATGAGGTATGCCCGGGGGATCTGAACTGAGAGTCGAGTTCATCGACGACTCCACCGAAGTGCAACCCGGAGGCGTTCTTCGGTTTGGTCGAGGGACCGATGGCTCGGCCAACTGCATTGTGATCGACCCAGACAATTTACACCTGCACCGCAGTCTTGGCGAGTTCTCGTTTCGTGATGGACAGTGGTGGCTCCGCAACGTCGGTCGCTCGATACCGATCCGACTGTGGACTCTGAACGGCTCCAGTCGATCGGTGCTGATGTCTGGCAGTGAGGTCGCGCTCACCGGGCAGTCGACGATCATCGAGTTTGAGGCTGGGCGTTCTCACTATCAGCTCTCGGCGCACGTACCGACCGCAGCGGCCGAAGACGTTGGCGTGCAGCGATCGGACACCATTAGCGCTGTCGACCTCGAGCTCACGCTCATGCAAAAGCAGCTGATCGTGAGCCTGGCCGAGCATGCGCTGCTGAATCCTGGCGCCGCGATCTCGGTTCCGCCCAGCAAAGAGGCAGCGGCGCGTCTCGGGTGGAAGATGACGACGTTCAACGCCAAACTCCACAACGTATGTGAGAAGTTGACGTTGAACCTCGGGGTTCGGGGGCTGAGCTCCGGTGGAGCGGGTGCGACGATGGATCGTCGCCTGCGTCTCGTGGAGTACTGCGTCTTCAACGGTGTCGTAAGCGCTGACGATCTCGGTGTGCTGGATGAAGAATCGACCGGCGTATAACTGACCGCCTATCGACGCTCTGCTCAGGTGTCGTCCTCGTCAGGGCGAGGCGGAACTTCCCAACCCGTGCCCCCCATAACCCCACAATTGCCGAGCGCGAAGCTGCGTTCGCTCGTTTCGCCGATTACGACCACCGCGTGCAGCGAGCGACCACTGTTGGGCTGACCGTTGACGCCGACCGTGGTGAAACTGGTGTCCTGGCCAATGGGCTCGAACTCGGTTTCACCGTCTTGGTCGATGTTCATCGTGAAGGACTCGGTGCCCGCACCCGCATCCCACGACCAGGTTTCAGACCAGGTGAGTGCGCCATCTTCGGTCCAGAAGAAGTCATGGAACTCGCACCGGACGTTGGTCGGCAGTTCGGGGTCGCCCTCCTCGGGGGCAACGCCGCCAAAGGCCTCACACGATGAGACCGTCGTCGATGTGACTCCTCCGGGGCCGACGGCGATGATCTTGTTCAGCTCTCCGTTCTGCACCGTGAACGGGACCGGTTGGTTGCCGATGTCGCGACGGTCGCCGTCGGCGAACTCGATCTGGTAGGTGTTGACCAGGGCGGGGAGCGCAGCGAAGACCCACTGAACATCGTCGGGGGTGATGTACTGGCAGCCGATGTTGTCCGGGCGCGGTGTTGGCTCAGCGTCAGCGGACACGCCGACGACTTCGACCTCGAGCATCGCCGTGTCGGATCCGCCGGGGCCGGTCACGGTCATCTCGACTTGGTACGTGCCTGGATCGGGAAACTCCCTCGAAATGGACGAACCGGTGACGGTTCGACCGTCGCTGATCCACCATTCGACCGAACCAACATCGCCTGTAGAGGTATCCCTGAAGCTGATCGCTTCGCCTTCCTCGACGACCGTGGCCGACCTCGAGAAGGATGCCTGTGGTGCGGTGACTTCGGTAGAGGTATTCGCGCCGGCGGCGGCTTGGCCGTCGGCGATGCCAGCTACGACGCTTTCGTCGCGAGATGAGTTCGACAGAAGGGCGCCACCTACGATGACGACCACCACGACGGCAATCGCGGCGAGCACCAGAACTTTGGCTCGATTCGAATTGGGTGCTTCACCGGCGGCCTGCAGCGGCTCGATGATCGTCTCGGCATTCTGGTTAGCTGTCGAAGAAGTCGCCGGCGGAGCGATGGCGCGACCTGCGAGTGCATCTTCGAGAAGCCCGACCAACTCGATGGCGCTGCGCGGCCTATCGCTTGGATCTTTCGCCATGCCGCGGGCAACGAGGTTGCGGACCGCCTGGGGTGTGTCGTCTCCCAACCACTCCAGCGCAAGGGGTTCGGTCTGTATCGCCCGGGCGACGTCGAGCATGCTCGCCGTGTCTTCGGTGACGTAGGGTTGGCGCCCCGACAGCAGGGCGAACAGCAACGCAACGACCGCGTACACGTCGGTTTGCTCGCCCGGCTTTCCCCCCGAGACGCGCTCGGGTGGGGTGAACGCTGGGGTCATCATCTTTGCTGACATCGAAGCCGTAGGCCCCATGGTCTCGGCGATACCGAAGTCGCCCAGCCACGGCTTTCCCGTGTCGTCGAGCAGCACATTCGCCGGCTTGATATCGAGGTGGAGGATCCGCTTTGCATGGGCGAGCGCCACCGACTCGGCCACGGTCTTGGCTAGTTCGACGGCTTTGCGCCACGGCAAGGGCCCGGTATTGACCTGTTCTTCGAGCGAACCTCCCTCGAAGAACGGCATCACCAAAAATGGATCTCCCGAATCCAGGAAACCCGATTGCTTCACAGGCACGACATTGGCGATCGAGTCGAGCTCAGACATCAGCGTGCGTTCTCGTTCGAAACGCCGGCCAACATCGTCGTCCCCACCGCCATGGAGCACCTTGATCGCAACGACCTCGTCGCTGTCGATGGTCTGTGCGCGATAGACGTGGGCGTTGCCACCCGAGCCGATCAATTCGAAGTTGTCAAACCCCTCAATTTCCAAAGTCTCAGTCCCACCTTTGACGACAACGGTTTGACGAAATGGTAGCGAGGATCTCTACATCGAAAGAATCGTGCAG
>CAZHUR010000253.1:0-4491 GCA_964535395.1 uncultured Acidimicrobiales bacterium | reverse complement strand
GCTCGACACGCTCGGATCGCTGGACCCCAATATCGTGCTGGCGCAGATGCGAGTGGCGTGCGGCCGGCCGGCAACTACTTCGAGTGCTTCCATTGGTTCATACCTGGACGATGTTCGATCGTCGGCCGCTGCGGTGTTGCCAACGCTTGACGTTGCGGGCGGTCCGGTGATCGACATTTCGGTTCTTGGAAGCAACGTTCCAACGAACCCATTCGGTGATCCGACCGGGGTCGGCTACGGCATGGACGTTCCCGGCAGCAAAGGTGGGTGGGGTGAGCCGCGCCTTGTCTACAACGGCGAAACCCAAGTCGAACAAGTGATCAACGGTCGGCGTCGAACAGTTCACCTCGGCGTAGATGTGGCGGGCCCGGCAGGCACGCCAGTGCACGCACCGCTTGCGGGCACGGTTGTCGCAGCAGAAGAACGGCTCGACCCCTACGACTACGGCTCGGTCGTGATCGTGGAACACACGACGAAGAACGGCGTCGCGTTCTGGTCGTTGTACGGGCATCTCTCGTTTGCGTCGTTCACGGTGAGGGTGGGTGACGAAGTTGTGGCCGGCCAACACATAGCCAACCTCGGCGAACCTCACGAGAACGGTGGATGGCCGCCACACCTTCATCTTCAAGTAGCGGTCACACCAGCGAACTTCGGAACCGATTGGCCAGGCGCATGCGACCCTGATGACTGGGAAACCTGGGCGCAGATCTTCCCCAACCCAGCAGCACTCCTTGGTTTGGCCGATGCCGACGTGGCCTACGAGTCGCCCAGCGTCGACACGTTGTTCGAGCGGCGACACGGGTTGCTTGGTGACAACCTGTCGGTGTCGTACTCGACTCCACTTCAAGCAGCTCGTGGTTGGAAGCACCACATCTTCGACGAGGTCGGGCGTCCGCACCTCGACGCCTACAACAACGTCCCTCATGTAGGTCACGCCCACCCGCGCGTCACCCAGGTGGCAACGAAACAACTGGAGCGCATCAACACAAACAGCCGCTACCTCCAGCACGCTCGGACAGACTTCGCTGCTGCACTCACGAGTCGGCTGCCCGACGGTTTGGACACCTGCTTTTTTGTCAACAGCGGAAGCGAGGCCAACGAGGTTGCGCTGCGTCTGGCCGACGCATGGAGTCGAGCCAACACCGGTGAGCCCGGCGACACGATCGTGCAAGAGTGGGGCTATCACGGCATCACCACCGGAGCGTTGAACATCTCGCACTACAAGTTCGCGCGGCCCGGTGGCAGCGGCCGACCAGAACACGTGCACGTCGTGCCGGTGCCCGACACCTATCGCGGCGTTCATGGCCGTGGCGACGTGGACGCCGGTCAGAAGTATGCAGCGCATGTGCGCGATGCCATCGACGGAGCAGCCGCGCGAGGGCGCGGCATCGCAAGCTTTATCGCCGAGAGCTTTCCTTCCGTCGGTGGTCAACATGTGCCGCCACCCGGTTACCTCTCAAGTGTCTACGAACAGGTGCGCGCGGTTGGCGGGCTATGCATTGCCGACGAAGTCCAGACTGGGCTCGGACGGCTCGGCCACCACTACTGGGGTTTCGAACAGCAAGGTGTCGTGCCCGATGTCGTCGTGCTCGGCAAGCCGCTCGGCAACGGTCATCCGCTCGCCGCCGTCGTTACCCGGGCTGACATTGCCGAGCGGTTCAACACCGGTATGGAGTTTTTCTCCACCTTTGGCGGCAGCACTCTCTCGTGTGTGATCGGAAGCGAAGTGCTTCAGATCATCGACGACGAAGCACTTCAACACAACGCCATGACCGTGGGTGATCGGCTGCTCACCAGACTGCGCGAAATGTCAACAGATCATCCCGGCGCCGGCGATGTTCGCGGCATGGGCCTGTTCATCGGCATCGAACTCGTCACCAACCCGGAAACGAAACAGCCCGACACCGAACGCGCGGGCTTCATCAAGAACGAACTGCGTCAGGATCGCATTCTCATCGGTACCGACGGGCCCGCAGACAACGTGCTCAAGATTCGCCCACCGCTCACCTTCGACATCGAATCGGCAGACCATCTGGTCGCAAGACTCGACCGGCACCTCCAACGATCTGTCGACTAATTGAGTACCGGAGCGGTCGGGGTGAACGAAACCGGCAAACTCTTGACCCCGCTCACCAGTGGCAACACGGTCGCATTCAATGGAACGGCCGGGCCGGTTACCTCGATGTCGGGGAGGCGAGTGAACAGTCGCT
The DNA here is from genome assembly GCA_964535395.1 of uncultured Acidimicrobiales bacterium. Lineage (GTDB taxonomy): Bacteria > Actinomycetota > Acidimicrobiia > Acidimicrobiales > SHLQ01 > SHLQ01. Next base: position 2,281 of record CAZHUR010000253.1, on the reverse strand, counting down.
CGAAGATGACGCCGAGTTCTCGTCGAGCGAGGTTTGCGCCGAGACAGAAATGCGGGCCCGGGCCACCGAAACCAAGGTGTGGGTTGTGCTCCCGCAGCACGTCGAACGTGGCCGGGTCGTTGAACTGGCGAGGATCGCGGTTGGCCGCACCGTAGAGCATCACAACTTTGTCGCCCTCGGAGAACGCACGGCCGTTTACGGTCACGTCCCTAGTTGCTGTGCGGCGCATGAACGTGACCGGCGACGAGTAGCGAACGATTTCCTCGACGGCGGTCTTCGTCACGTTGGCCGGGTCGTTCTGCCAGATCTGGCGTTGCTCTGGATAGAGGTGCAGCAGGTTCAACCCGTGCGTGATTGCGTTACGCGTGGTGTCGTTCCCAGCCGTTGCGAGGAGGATAAAGAACGGAGCCAGCTCGTGCTCGGCCAGCGTCTCTCCGCCGTCGACGCCATGTACCAGTTGCGATGTCAGGTCGTTGGTCGGCGAGCTCCGACGGTCCTCTGCCAGCTCGTTCATCAAGTCGGCCAGCAGTGCACCTGCCCCAAGTGTTTCGACCACCGGGTCACCACCTTCGAAGAAGTCGGGATCGCCCGCACCGAGGATGATGTTTGTTGCTTTGAGAACCGCGCCGAACTCGCTCTTTGGAATGCCCATCATGTCGCAGATAATTCGAAGCGGGAAGGGCTGAGACAATACTTCTACGAGGTCTACCTCGCCGGTCTCGCAGAACTCGTCGATCACCTCGTCTGCCACCCGCTCGACCAGGTCGAACACATTGGCAAGGTCTCTCGGCGTGAAGGACCGAGCCACGATCGAACGCTGACGCTGATGGCGAGGGTTGTCCATGTTGATGAACGAACCGAAGAACTCGTTTGCTTCGGCCGGGAGATCCTGAATCGAGACCGAGCCTTGGCCTGAACGAAAGTTGTCGGGGCTTTTTGAGATGGTGACGATGTCGTCGTAACGCATCGCAACCGAAAACGAGTTGGCTTGTCCGGTCAGCGAGCCCCACTGTTCGCACTCGGCGAACGGCGCTGCCTCGCGAATCTCGTCCAACTCGATCACGCGATCGGTGAATGGTTGTGTCCAAAAAGATGAGTCGGTCAGTCGAGAATTCAAGGAGCCCCCTGCGCTGGACCATAGCTCGACTCAGACAAAACGGACCGCACGCATCGGCGGACCCTGAGTCGCTGTCGAGTGTTAGCGTTGAGCCATGATCTTCATCGTCGTCAAATTTCCGGTTAAACCCGATTGGGCAGACCGATGGCTAGACCTCGTCTTCGACTTCACCGAGGCCACACGAGCCGAACCAGGAAACCTCTGGTTCGACTGGTCGCGAAGCGTCGAAGACCCCAACGAATTTGTGCTGGTCGAAGCGTTCGAAGAAGGATCCGCCGAAGCACACGTCACCAGTGAACACTTCCTCGCGGCTCAACGAGACTTCCCCCAAGCATTGGCCAAGACCCCATCGGTGATTAGCGAGTCAATCGGTGCGACCGGCTGGAGCGAACTGAGCGAGTTCGTCGTCGAATAGGCGGCGTTGGGCGAGCCAGGTCAACTCTACAAAACGAACAAAGGCGCCGACCCCTCTCGGAGTCGGCGCCTCACGTTCAGAACGTGCTACTTGACGAACTTCTTTTCCTTCTTGAGATCCCTGACCAGTAGGTAATAGAACACTGGGCGCATCTTGTTGCGGCGGCTCTTGCCGATCTTGTTAACGGCCTTCTCGAGTGCCTTGTCGAGCTTTGCATCGTCTTTGCAACCGAGCTTCTTAATGAGGAAGTTCTTTTTGATCGTCTCAAGCTCTTGCTTTTGGCCCGCAGCGACCAGGATTGAGTCGCGCTTGTAAATCGAAGGGCCGAGAGACTTTGCAATCGCCTCGAGAAGCTCGCGGTTTACCGGGATCTTCTGCTCTTTCATCTGCTTGACGCAGCTGTCCATGACATCATCAAATTTGCTCATCTTGACTTTCCTATGTGAGTTGGTTTGGCATGCGCCGATACGGACGTTAGCAAGTGGTTAACCGCAGTGCGAGATGAGAGCGCAGCTCATCACCACAACTGGGGAGCCTGTGTTCTCAAAGAGGGCGAAAACAACTGTTGGCCTCGCCCGAAATGAATCGAGCGAGGCCAACGAGTACACAAATGCGAGTGACTGACTCGCACAACAAGTTTTAAATCCACGAACCTGGTTCACCCCAATGAACCCGACCCGCCGTGACCCCAAAGGTAGAACACCCTATGAGAGCGAACCTGAGCCATTTGACTCATTCCACATAGGACA
>CAZHUR010000252.1:0-4493 GCA_964535395.1 uncultured Acidimicrobiales bacterium | reverse complement strand
CTTCATGAGGGCGGATGGAACATCAACGCGACCGACCAGGGGTTCTTGTTCATCGATCCAAACGGTAATCAGCACCTAGTTCCGGTGCTGCGGTTGCCATCTCGGCTACCGCTCGCTCAACAAAACGGCGCCGCGGCGCCGCTCGCTGGGCTCGGCGAACGAGCCAATCTCAACTACATCACCGATCTACTTATCTCCAATACCGCAGCTCGCAGTTCTTAAGAGCGGGCGGCGAAATTCCGAATATGGGTGCATGAAGCGAACTCTTCCTGCGTTCCTGTTGGTGATATCTCTTCTTGCTGCTGCCTGTGGAGGCGCCTCTCCAGAGGAGATTGTGGAGGCTAGCGAGAGCTTTGGGCCGACCATCGAAGACGTATCGGTTGCCGCACCAACAACTACCGTCGGCAGCGAGATACCCGACGACATTGCGTTCGAAGAGGAAGCGGCGACTGTTTCAAACGGAGCGAGCCTCCAACTTCCGTCCAGCGACGTGGGAATCTGCGCGGCCATGGACGATGTACTCGACCTGTTCTTTAACGCCACGCAATTCCAACCGCTACAAGACGAACTCTCGAGTGGGGGAAGAATCGAAGCGCTTTTCGTGGAGCTCGACGACGGCCCGTTCGGAGCCGAGTGGAATAGGTTCTGGGCAGCCTTTGCCGAATTTGAGCGGACTGGTGACGACTCAGCGCTTGGAGCCCTTGACGATGTGTGGCTTCAGAACGCCGACCAACTTGCGGTCGAACAATGCGGGTACCCGGTTATCACAACGTTTATCACCGCAATCAGCCCAAACTGCTTTGACGCCGTCAGTGAAGATGCAGCGCCGGGCGCGGTGACCTGCACACCTCAGCGCGACCCTCGCTAAGACCGCTCAACTGGGGTTACTCTTCTTCATCCTCAGCGGCCATGATCGCGTTGATCTCGTCGACATCGGCCGCATGAACGAGCAGGTGCGCAGGGGTGCCCATACTGCCGCTCCCCTCGTCTCGATACTCGAGAAGTTCGACCTCAAAGCCCGAGGCCCTCAGGCGAGCGGTAAAGATCTGCGCATGAACAAGATCTCGAGTGAAGGGGATTTGCACCAAGTCGGCCATGTTCAATTCTACGACGATTAGCTGCAGATAATGAGGCTGCTCGTGACCCAACCGGTGTCGGTTTCCATTGCACCGACGATCGCCTGGGCCTCGCCGTCTTCGTCGACCATGACCACGTCAGCTTCACCCTCTCCTCGAGGAACGACCTCGCCAACAACGAGGTTTTCAGGAGACTCCGACAGGCCTACCTCATCTGGTGTTTCGAACCTCTCCCGGTTCTCGAGCGAGTCGAGGCCTGCTTCGGCGTAGTTCTCTCCGCATGCAAGTAACTCTGCGGCTATCACCTCAGAAGTCGGAGTCACCTCTGTCACGGCAGCCGTTGACTCGTTCGATTCCGATGCCTCGGATGCCACCTGTGAAGTATCACTAGCACAGCCCGCGAATAGGATTCCGAGGACTACGATCACGCTCAAGGATCTCTTCGCCATAGTTGTTATACGCCCCTCCAAGGTTCCAGGTTCCCAGAAAACGGTGTCGCACCAACGTTTTCGAGCGAGTTGTATGTCAGAGACGCTGGTTAGGTTGAGCTCAGCTTCGTGGAACGGCAGAAAGTTCCTCCTCGACTCAACCCGACCGAACTGAAACAATGACACTAAGCGAACGCCATAGGCGCGAGATCTTCGATGGTTTTGAACAAAGCCACGGCGAGACGTTTGCCAACAACATCATGGAACTCCTCCCCCGCAACCCAACAGACGAACTAGTCACCCGAACTGACATGCACGCGTTCGGCAGTGGACTTGCGGGTGAACTGCGTGGCGAAATGGCCGAACTCCGAGGCGAGCTCCGAAGTGAAATGGTCGAGCTTCGGACCGAACTCACGAGTGAGATGGTAGAGCTGCGGACCGAACTCACGAGCGAGATGGTCGACCTGCGGACCGAACTCACGAGCGAGATGGAACGTCGTTTCGCTACTGCAAAGGTCGAGACACAGCGTCTGATCGGTGCCAGCATGGCCGCCAACGCAATCGCTGTCGCCACAGCGCTTCTGATGTAGCTAGATGGACGTCTCTTTGTGGGGTGCGCGTACCTAGTTAGGCCTGGCGACCCATTTTCTCTAGCGGCCTGTTACCGACCGGAACTCTATGAGGCGGATATTTCCTCTTGCACTGTTGACCATCTCTCTGATCGCTGCGGCATGCGGCGGGTCGGACTCTGTCAGCACGGCCCCTACCCTCTCGCCAGAAGAGGCAGAGTTCGGCCCTGTCATGGAAGATGCACCCAGAGCAAGTCCCGCTGAGACAGCGCCTCCGACGGCCGATGATTCTTCTCAACTCCCCGACACAATTCCATTCGAAGAAGAAACCGACCGCCCCCTATTCGCATCTCTTCCAGCGCGAGAAGAAGGTGTGTGCGTAGTCCTCGACGCGTTCCTCGACATCTTGTTCGACCCGGACCGCAACCAGCTATTCATCGAGGAAAATGAGACCAACGATGAGCTAGGCGCACTCATGCGCAGCCTTGACGATGGACCGTTCGGAGCTGAGTGGACGCGCTTTGCTCAGTCTGCGTTCGACGGAGATGGATCGGCCGACCTGGGTGCCTTCGGTCCTGAGTGGATCTTGTCCACCGATCAACTCGCTCAAGACCAGTGCGGCTATCCCGCAATCACGGCGCTCATAGCTGCATCGACACCGGATTGCTTTACGGCTGGTGAAGACGATGGGACGGAAAGCGAAATCTGCATTCCCCAACCCGACCCTCGCTAGACCTGCTCATCAACTCCGTCAACCAGATGCCGATCTTAAGAGCATGCGAAAACAGCTCGTAAGCACATTTCTCGCTGCCCTTTTTCTTGCAGCGTGCTCTTCGTCAAGCACAGCAGCGGAGGAGCCCTCGACGTCGGTCCCCGAGTCACTTGCGCTCGCAGAGGAAACAACAACCACCTCCGCTGAGCCGCCGCTCGACATGATCGAGGCCGACGAGCTAGTCGCTGCAATCAACCAAATCGGCATAGCGTCGTCGACGATCGTGCATCACGTGAGCGGCGAGTTCGAAGGCCACGAGTACTCAACCACCGAAACGGTGACATCAGATCCCGACGCAGATATTTCTCACGTATCAATCAACTTTGAAGAGTTCTCGGTGCTACTCGATGACCTCGTTGTCAGATCATTAGAGGCAGACGAGGCGAGCGGTGCGTTCGAGCAGAGTTTCGGGAGCACCGCACTCCTCGTGGCTTCGTTGAGCAATGACAGCGGCGAGTATTTCGTGGAAGGCGACACGCTCTGGCTCGAGTCGACTACGACCCCGGCGTTCCAATTGGCTCTTGAGAGCGTCAATAGCATTCTGGCCGAGTATGGCGAACCCGCTGCGGACATCTCAAATTTCACCGCCCGTTTTGAAGACACCTGGTTCCGCGAGGCCGGCTACGAAAACCAGCAGCCGATCTTTCTCGGTAGGGGCCCTCTGCTCACCGTATTTCTCCAAAGCCGATTGGATGGCCCGGAGGCGACCCTGCAGATCACCGATCAAGAAGTCACGGCAGATGGTTTGATCGTGAACGCCGACGTAGCCGAACTCGGACCTGTCGTGTTCGAGCTCGACGGCAGAACGACGATTCGAAGTATCCAGTACGAGGCCGCGTCCTTTTTGCTCGGCGTAGAAGAACAAAACACCTATACCATCGGCGATGTCAGTGACCCGTCCATACTTGAGCTTCCTACCGCATCGGTCATCGAAGAGGACGCCTTTTTTGACGCGCTCGAAGGGGAACTACTCGAGGTGATTCCCCAGGAGATTATCGACGCTGAGCAGGGCATCGACGACGCCCAGAGAGCCGAAATCGAAGCCGAGCTCAACCGATAACGAGTCAGCTCGGGTGGACGAATACTTCGGTTGCTTTGATCGAAGCCCAGACCGGGGTTCCGGGGCCGAGGTTCATCGATTCGATCGCACCGGGCGTGACGTCCACGTTGAGTGCCAACGGACCGTTCAGGGTTACTCGGGTGATGTCGCCCGATCCTTCAACCGTGGCGATCGTGGTCTCCCAGCTATTGCGCGGGCTGCCGTCGGGTTCGCTTGCGTGAAGCGCAATGGCGTTCGGGTTGATCGTGACCAACACGCGTCCGGTCGTTTGAGTGTCCGACGTAGCCAACATCTGCTCGGACTCGTCGAGCGTGAGCGAACCGCCATCATTGTGGCCGCCGAGCAGGTTGAGGCCAGCGAGCGCAGCGGCATACGGGGTTGCGGGACGTTGGGCAAGGTCGGCTGTCGATCCGGACTGGGTGATCTTGCCGTCCTCGATAATGAGCACCCGGTCGGCGAGGAACATAGCGTCCACCGGGTCGTGAGTGATCAATAGCCGGGGGCCAGCAAAGTCTTCCAAAGTCTTCTTAAGCAAAAGGCGCAGTGAACCCTTGGTCTGCACGTCGAGTGCTGCCAGCGGTTCGTCGA
>CAZHUR010000251.1:0-4501 GCA_964535395.1 uncultured Acidimicrobiales bacterium | reverse complement strand
GGCTGATCAAAGCAAACGTTCCAGCCAGAGTTGCATACGCAGTTTCTAGCCGCCAGGACAGCCAGGTCATCCTCGGCACCCCGGGTGCTGAGCGCCTGGTCGGCAAGGGAGACATGCTCTTCCAGGACCCGACCTCCTCGACGCCACTGCGATTGCAGGGCGCGTGGGTCGAAGAGTCCGAGGTCAAAAAGATCGTCAACCACTGGCGCAAACAGGGCGCCGAAGAGGTCACCACCAAGGATTCAGAGGTACTCGGCGGAGGAGATGTATCACCCGCTCCGGTCGCAGAAGCCGGATCGGCTCCGGCGACTCCAGTGCCAGCGTCTGAGTCGCCACCTAGCGATGTAGCCCCGGGTCTGGAAGCTCCGGTGAACCAACCGGACCTCAGTGGTATGCCGGGAATGCCATCGCCAGCAGGATCGACGGACGGACTTGATTCGATTACAGCCGATCGTCAGAGCAACGATGACGTCGACGAGTTGTTGTGGCAGGCAATGGAACTTGTTGTGAGTTCTGGACTTGGTTCTACATCGATGCTTCAGCGAAAGCTACGCGTCGGGTTCTCTCGAGCGGGTCGTCTCATGGACGAGCTCGAAGAGAAGGGCATCGTGGGCCCGAGCGAAGGGTCCAAGGCCAGAGAAGTCTTGTTGAGCCCAGAACAGCTTCAACAGCTCCGCAACGGCCAGTAGCAAAGGCATACTTCCGCAGTGGAGTTTCTCGAGATATTTTCTCAGCCTTCGGTTCCGATCGCCATCGTCGAGATCCTCGTTGGGCTGTTTCTGCTTAGCAAGGCGGCGGATCTCTTTGTCGACGGCGCCGCGGCTATTGCAACTACCGCGAATCTGCCACCGGTCGTTGTTGGTGCAGTAGTTGTTGGTTTTGGCACGAGTGCTCCTGAGTTGCTCGTCTCCGGTATTGCAGCAGCACGCGGAATGGTCACCGATGCAGATGGCGTTGTAACCAACGGTCTAGATGTTGGTCTTGGAAACATTGTTGGTTCGAACGTCGCCAACGTCTCGCTGGTGCTCGGCTTTGCTGCCTTCGTGACGCCGATCTTGGTTACTAAAGCTGTGCTGAAACGTGAAGCGCCCCTCAGCGCGGCAGCGGTCATCCTCTTTGCGCTCTTCACGATTGGTGGGTTCGAAGTCTGGGAAGGCGTCGTCATGTTATTGGTGCTCGTTGGAGCGCTTGGTTGGATCGTCTCTAGCAACCGCGAAGCTTCAATGGAAGAGATCGAGGTCGATCCTGACCAGACGATGGGCAGAAGCGCTACCGAGACAGCAATCGGCCTGATCGGCACGGTTCTGGGCGCTCAGCTGATGGTTTGGGGAGCCCTCGCAATCGCTGCGGCCGCTGGACTCACCGGCGGCTTTGTGGGGTTCACGCTCATCGCGATTGGAACCTCGCTGCCAGAGCTGGTGACGGCGTTTGCGGCTGCGAAGAAGGGCGAGACCGAACTGATCTTGGGAAACCTGTTGGGCTCGAACATGTTCAACAGCCTCGCGGTCGGTGGCGTGGTCGCGATCCTTGGTGCTGGAGAGTTCGCAGACAGAATCCCGGCTACCTATGGGGTGGGCGCGATGGTCTTCATCGCGATCTTGACCTGGGTGTTCATGATGACGCGAGGCAAGTTCACCCACATCGAGGCATTCGTCCTGCTCAGCGCATACGTATTTGCGATTCTTCTTATCGAAGAGGACCTCGGAATCGGCGATTCGATCCGCGGGGTAGTGGGGTAATCGACAGCGCGGTTTCGCTCAGAGGGACTCAGCGTTGGATTGGGAAGGGAATTGGTTCGGGCCGCGTGGTGCTGGGGGTTGTTCTGTGAGTTGTGGCGGCACTGGCCCTATGAACTCCGGCGGGAGACCGAGCGCTCGCGTAGTGGTGGTGGTCGTAGTCGCCTGTAGCCAGACCATGCCAGACGAACCGAAAGCACAATCAGCGGAAAAACAACCAACCAAAACATCAAGAAAGCTACTCCTCCTTCAACGACGCGAGCGTTGCCATCCGCGTTTTCGAGGGCGGGGTTGTCAGCGCTCGGAAGAAGCATCCAAAGGAGTGCGGCTGCGGCGAAGAGGAGCAATGCTCCAGTGAAGTACCCGGAGGCATCTCTTTTGTCGGTATCCATACCGCTCATGGTGATGGTATCGACATAAAGATGATCTAACTTCGGGAAATCCTGCTCCTGGTTGGCACGCGACACCAGGTCGATGGAGCCGCCCAACGACTGCATCGCCTAGCGCAGCGGCGCCGCGGTAGCCTGTGAGAGATGGCCGAACAGTACTGGATTGAAACGCTCGGCTGCCCAAAGAACGAAGTCGACTCAGACAAGCTGCTCGGCACGCTGACCGCCGATGGAATGACTGCTGCGGAGAGCCCAGAAGACGCTGACTTGGTCGTTGTTAACACCTGTGCGTTCATCGAGTCGGCTCGACAAGAATCGATCGACACGATCTTGTCGTTGCGTGAACAAGCAGACGACGCCCGCCTCGTAGTCACCGGCTGTATGGCCGAGCGCTATGGGGACGAACTCGACCAAGCCCTCGAAGAGGTCGACACCGTCGCTGGCTTTGGTGTGCCCGTCACGCTCGGGACGAAGCCAGATGCCGTGCTGCCATCATTCGATCTGCTCAACCTGCCACGTCCAGCCTCGGAACGACCCTGGGCGTACGTGAAGATAGCGGAGGGCTGCGACCGGAACTGCGGCTTCTGCGCCATCCCGACGTTTCGAGGACCGCAGCGTTCTCGCACGATCGATTCCATCCTCGAAGAGGTGCGCCAGCTCGAAGCGAAAGAGATCGTTCTCGTCGCCCAAGATCTTGCTGCATATGGCCGCGATCAGGGCCAGGGTGAACGCTCGATTGTGCCCTTGGTCGAACAGGTCTCAGAAATCGTCGACAGAACTCGATTGCTCTACCTGTATCCCTCAGACCTTAACGAGAAGCTGATCGACACGATTCTTGCGACCGGCGTGCCGTACTTCGATCTGTCGCTCCAACACGTGAGTCGTCCGCTCATGCGTCGAATGCGACGCTGGGGAGACGGCGATCGCTTTCTCGAGCGCATCGAATACATTCGGGCCAAGCACGCCGACGCCGCGTTCCGTTCCAACTTCATCGTTGGCTACCCAGGGGAGACCGAGCAAGACCATGATGAGCTGCTCGACTTTGTTGAGGCGGCCCAACTCGACTGGTGTGGCTTCTTTGCCTACTCGCCGGAGGAGGGAACCTACGCGGTAGATCTCGACGGTCAGGTCGACACAGAATTGGTCACCGAGCGCCTTCGCGAGCTGAGCGAGCTCCAAGACTCGATCACCCAGGCGCGGCGTGACGAGCTGATTGGCACCTCTGTAGAGGTACTCGTCGACTCACCAGGGATCGGCCGCACACACCGTGAGGCCCCCGAGATCGATGGTGTGGTGCTGCTCCCAGCAGACCTTCCTGTTGGCGAATTCGCTACTGTGGAGGTGGCAAACGCAGTCGGCCCGGACTTGGTGGCCAACGGTGTTGAGAACGACGCAGCAGGGGACGGTGTATGACGAGTGAGGTGCAAGACGTTGGGGCAATGCACCACGTTGGTCATTTCATCGCAAACCCAGCGAACCTGATCACGGTCGCGCGCATTGTCGCGTCTCCGATCGCATTCTGGCTGATCCTTCAGAACGACTCCACAGGCGGGGCGTCGTGGACCGTCTTCATCCTCGGCTGGATTTTCGCTGCAACCGACTTGCTCGATGGTTGGCTTGCACGCAAGTTCAATCTCATCAGCCGCTCAGGGGCCTTCCTCGACCCTCTCGCAGACAAGATCGTGGTGATTGGTGCCATGGCCTGCCTTGTCGCTGTCGGCCGCTACCACTGGATACCGGTCGCGTTGATCACCGTTCGCGAGATCGTCATCACCGGTTTTCGTAGCTATTGGGTCAAGCACAACCGGGCTGTACCGGCGCGAAAGTCAGGCAAGTACAAATCGATCGTGCAAGGTTTGGCGCTACAGGCGGCACTCTTTCCTCCGTTGGTCGACGTTGCGTTCGTAGTTACCGCAATGCTGTGGTTTGCCGTAGGGTTCACCCTCTACTCCGGTGGCCGCTATTTGGTCGACGGTTCGGCGTCTACTCGAACGAGTGGAAACATCGACGAGGCGAGTTGACAACGAGGAGATTCATTCATGCGCTGTGAAGTTGTAGCTGTGGGCAGCGAGCTTCTCTTAGGTCAGATCAACGACACCAACTCGTCGTGGATTGGTCAAGAACTCGCCGCCGTCGGCATCGACAGCCACTATCAAACCAAGGTTGGCGACAACCTCGATCGCATGGTCGAGGTCATCAGAACCGCGCTTAGCCGAAACGACGCCGTCATCACCACCGGTGGCTTAGGTCCCACCCAAGACGACATCACTCGTGACGCAATCGCCCAAGTGATGGGAGTCGAGCTTAAAGAGGACGAAGAGCTGCTCGGTCGCATTGAGAAGATGTGGTCTTGCGCGTCCGTTTACAGACCACATC
>CAZHUR010000250.1:0-4513 GCA_964535395.1 uncultured Acidimicrobiales bacterium | reverse complement strand
TGCGTTGATAGCGAGGAAAGTACAGACCGAACACCATGATCGAGATCGCGACAATATTCGCGCCAATCACTACTAACTCTGACATTCCCCGCTCCTTGCGATACCTCTCCTGCCGTTCCGGTACCGCGGATGTGAACGTATCCGACGTGACTGCTGAGCAGGAAGTCGGCCTTCAAAACTTCCGTTCGGCGCCACTCTGCGTGCCATTTCATTTGGCTGTTGCCTCTAAATCGGCCTTGAGTTGAGCTGCGTTGCGCAGCGACATGAAACGCTAGGGTGGGCCGATGATTCCACTCGAACAGGCACGGTCATTCGTTCTTTCCAAGTGTTTCGCTGGCCCCGAGGTCAAAGTGGCCATCGACGACGCCCTTCACTTGGTCACCTCGACCGATCTAACAGCGGCTGGCGCCATACCGCCCTTCGACAACACCGCCATGGACGGCTTCGCCATCCGGGCGAGCGATGTGGCCGAGGCGCCGACCACGCTCGAGTTGGTTGGCACGATCGCTGCTGGTGCTGTGCCAGATGTTGAGGTTGGCCCAGGCCAGGCCGTGCGCATTATGACCGGGGCTCCGGTTCCCCCCGGGGCAGACGCAATCGTGATGGTCGAGCTGACCGAAGCGTCAGATGATGACAGCTCGGTTCGGGTAGCCGAATCGGTCCCCGTCGGCAATCACATCCGTCCGACCGGAGACGACGTTCAACCCGGCCAAGTCGTATTCGAAGCCGGAACCCATCTCGGCCCGGCACATCTCGGTGTGTGCGCATCGATCGGTGTGTATGAGGTTCCGGTCTTTCAGCGTCCACGGATCGGAGTTATTTCGACCGGCGATGAGCTGCTCGATGGTCCCGGACCGCTCGGAATTGGCCAGATCCATGACTCAAACCGTCACACGCTTCTCGCCCTTGTGGCGTCGACGGGCGCAACCGGCGTAGACCTGGGCCTGGTGCCCGACGACGAAGAACAGATTCGCGCCGCAATGACCGCTGCGGCTGCGAACTGCGATGCGGTCATCACCAGCGGCGGCGTCTCGATGGGTGACTTCGATTACGTAAAGAAGGTTCTCGACGAGATCGGAGACATGCAGTGGATGCAGGTGGCTATCAAGCCAGCGAAGCCGCTCGCATTTGGCACGGTCGAAGGCACGCCGATCTTTGGCCTTCCAGGTAATCCGGTGTCTTCGATGGTGTCGTTTGAGTTGTTTGCCCGACCGGGGATCAACCAGATGATGGGCCGACCCAACCCAATCCCGCAACCGGTGAGTGGCGTGGCCGGCGTAGACCTGACCCGTGGCCCCGATGGAAAGACACACTTTGCTCGAGTCGTTGCCACACCCGGAGCCGACGGCCGGTACTCCGCTGAGTTCAGCGGCGGCCAGGGATCGCATCAACTCTCGGCAATGGCCGCAGCGAACGCTCTGGCGATGGTGCCCGACGGCAATGGCATCAAAGCGGGCGACCCCGTCGACCTGCTGCTGTTCTCCTCCGGAGTCCAGTAAGGCTTCGCCCTGCTTGATAGCTAGTTGATAGCTAGTTGACTCGCAGCTCTTTGCCCGAAATCAGTCGGGAGATGTTGGAGCGATGGCGGGCGATAATAACCGATACCACCACACCGGCTGCGATGACCTCGACGAAGCTCTCGTAGGTAAGGGCCACGCCAATGAACAGTGCAACGGCGATCGCTAGCGACCCGACCGAAGCGCGCTTAGTCACTTTTACGATCACAGCAAAGCACAAGATGAGCCCGATTCCGAGAAGCGGGAAGAGCGGTAGCGAGCCGCCGCCGCCGGTTGCAACACCTTTGCCGCCGTTGAGCCATCGGGCGAATGGCACCACATGACCCACGGTCGCCGCAGCCCATACTGCTGACGCCCACGGGCGATCGAGTACCCACAGGGTGCCAAGAACGGGGATAAAGCCCTTCATCACATCGACGACCACAGCGAGCAGCCCAAACTTGGCCCCTGACGTGCGGTACACGTTCGACGCACCCGGGTTTCCAGACCCCTCCTTGGAGTGATCGTGGCCCGACAACATCCCAATGATGCTCGCTGTTGGAAACGAACCCGCGAAGTATGCAGCGACGATCAGGATTCCGCCGAGGATCGATGCAGACACAATCGCCATGTTACGTCCCGAAACTTGTCACCACATTCACCAAGCCTCGGGTTGTTACTTGTTCACATTCGGTCGATACTCACAGAGTTACGTTGTCAGCCTTGATGTGAGGATGAGATCGGTCATGCCGACCTACCAATACAGATGTAAGCAGTGCGGGGAAGAATTCGAAAAGGTCCAGTCGTTTTCTGACGACTCGACTCCCAAGTGCACCGGTTGTGGAACCCGTTCGAAGAAGAACGTAACCAAGGTGTTTGGTCAGGTCGGTATCAGCTTCAAAGGCAGCGGCTTTTACAAGAACGATTCGAAGTCGTCATCGGGCTCCTCGTCGTCGAGCTCCTCATCGTCATCAGATTCCTCGTCGAGCTCCTCATCGTCGGATTCGTCGAGTTCTTCTTCAGACTCATCGTCGAGTTCGTCGTCGTCTTCTTCGTCTTCTTCGTCCGACTAGCGCCGAACAACGAGCACCTCTCCGGTGCGTAGTGCCGAAGCGATGAGCGCAACCTCGTCTTCTGGAACCGCGACCGAGAAGGCAGAGTCGGTCACCGAGGTGACCAGCCCGGGTTCTTCGACGACCTCAACTTCGCCCTCGATTCCGGCGAACTCCTCGGTACCTAGGTAAAGGTCGATCGAGTCTCCAGGTTCGAGCAGCGGCACACGCTCATCGATCGGCATGCTCAGCACCCGGTGGTCGCTGGGCACGGCTACCTCGACCGGCGTAGTCGTCTCGGCGCTTGGGTTCAACCAACTGATTGCGAGCACAACGGCCACACCGCCGAGTACCGCTCCTTTCGCAGCGCGTCGATGCAACCACCGGTTGCGGAACTGAGCGAACCTCAGCCGCAGAGGCAAAGGAACCCAGCGCCATCGCTGTCTAAGGCGTCGACTCAATCGTCGGCGAGGTTTCGTGGACTGTCTTCGTACCCGTCTCATGTGTCATCTGCTCGTGGCATCGCGGCGATGAAATCGCCTAAAGCGGGGGAAGCTCCGATGCAAGCCTACTCAGACGAACAGCTCGCGACGAATTGTTCGGCTTCAGTGATCAGAACGTCGTAGCCATCGAAGAGCGCAAGCGGCGCGGTTGCAGAGACGGTGCTTGCCTGCGCAATCGCAGCGCAACGCGCTACCCCTTCGGTCTCGCCGTTGGCCACGTGATACAGAGTCAACTCGCTCGCCACGATCAGGGGGAACATCGTCGAAGGCGTTTGATCATCAGGGCTTCCGATCGGATTGCAGATATCGAGCACCGCTTGAAGTCCATTCACTTCACCGCCCTCCACGTTCAGCCTTCGCGTGACGATGTCGAGAAATTCGGTCGCGTCCTCCGTCGTGTCGAAGAAGACACCAAACCGACCGCACACTTCGCCAGAGTCGTTGGCGAAAATAGCGAAGGCGTCGTCGTCGTAACCAACGAGCGCGTCGAAGGCCTCCTCGGTTCCAGCGGAGGGTGCGAGTGCGGCGAACCAGGTAAGAGCGCCCAAGTCTCCGTCGGCGGCGTTTGCAGAGTCGGGCAGATCGATCTCGGCTGAGGCGTCGACCGAGGAGGTCTCTGAAGCGCCGATGGGGTCGACAAATCGTTCGGTCGTACCAATGTCACGGGCACGCAGCAGTTCGTTGAACTCGTCGATTCCCTCGGTTGCGATGATCGTCTCGACCAACGGTGGACCAATGCTGTACGACACGAAGAAGGTCGACTCGAGATAGGTGTTGCCCTCTTCGATGAACGGCGCGTCGGGGTCGAGTCCAATCGCATCGAAGTACGCCTCTTGCTGAGCGGGTGTCTGAGTTGCAAACCAGGCCAGGGCGATTCGTTCGGCATCACCTTCGATGAGGGCAAGACGAGCCTGGCTTGCGTCGGGCGAATCGAAATAGCCACCGATCAGGCCGTGCTGATCCTGGAGCGCGTGAACGAGTTCGTGCACGATCGTGAAGCTCAGCGCCAACTCAGTCTGGCCCTCCGGCAGCACGATCTCCTTGTCGACCGTGTCGTAGAACGCGCCGGCGTTCTCGGCGAGCGTCGCATCGCTTTCGGCCTGGATGTCGCTGTTCCCGAAGTCCACCAACCCAAGCAGTTCGTAGGCGTCGCCATACGGGTCGGTAAACGCCAGGGTTTCAGGTGGTTCGCCAGCTTGTGCGGCCTCTTCGGCCCGAAGTTCTGCGAGGTCGGAGGCGACTTCGGCGGAGATATCGGCAAAGCGCACGTGGACTGGATTCTCGAACTCGAGGCCGCGCTCAGCCTCGATGAAATCCACGTACGGCGCCAAGATCGGGTCCCATTCTGCGGGCGGTTCGCGCTCGAAGGAGGGAAACGCTGTCGACTCGAGTTCGTTGCCGAGTAGAAACCCGCCCACCCCCAGGACGGCGATCACCCCAATGACGCCGAACACCCAGAAAA
>CAZHUR010000249.1:1635-4544 GCA_964535395.1 uncultured Acidimicrobiales bacterium | reverse complement strand
GGATTGGATACTTCTCAGCGACGAACCCGACACCGAGAGGAATCGTGATTGGAAGTTGATTACCAGATACGAGCTGCAGGCTCGCGCCCTCGCTCGCTCCGAGTGGGCCCGGAAAGACCACGAAGCCGCGTTCACTGCTCGACGTGGGAAAGGTCCCAACCCAGGAATCGCCCTGCGGAGTCAACCGCGCTTCAGCCGGCACAGTATCGCCGCCTTCATCAATCCAAAGGAAGTCTCCCCCGCCGAAGAAACCAAAGTCGTTACCACCGAGGTTCGTTCCGCGAAGTTCAACCAGAACCCACTCGTCTTCAGTCCCTTCTCCAATTCCCGCTAAGGCTTCGACAGGCAGCTGGTTTGTGCGCCAAATCTCGCCCACTTCAAACTCGACATTCGCATAGGTAGCCAACGCACCAACCGAAGAGGTTTCGATCACCGTCGCTACAGCAATCGGCTCTGGCGGAAGCGTGGTCGTCGTCTCCGCTACAGCAGCCTCTGCGGTTGTCTGGTCTACAGCAGCATCCGTCGTAGCACCGGCGACCGACGTCGTTCCGGCTGTACCCCCAAAGAACACGCTCTGTAGACGGCCATCACAGCGTCGATCGAAGAAAGCAATCGCTTCTTCCTCAGCGGCATTGACTTCGTCGATTCGGTCGCTGAATGCGACGAGCACGGCGAAGCTCAACGCTTCATCGGACACATCGGGATCCTCCTCAAGTTCCTCGAGAAAGAAGGTTGCTATGTCACGGTTCAGATCGATAAAGAGCGTCGCTGCTTCGGATTCTCCTTCGATTGCCCTGGCCGCCTCTTCAGAGGCCGCGATCAACTTACGCAAGGCTTCTTGGTCGTTGGTTGCAGTCCCATCTCCTTGGACGCCGATTTCGTCCAGCGCTAGCAGGGCACCGCAACCCTCGGAAATTCCTTCGACCTCGGCTTCGATCTCGTCCGCCCTGGCAGCTGCAGCAGAGGAAACTTCGTCTCCGCCACCGACTCCGCAGGCCGCAGCGACCAGTCCGAATACCAGAGCCATTACCAATCGTCGTAAAAACATGTTCGTCTCCTTATGTGGGGTTTGAACATGAGACGCCGCCTGTTGCGTCTTCGTTTTTGCAATCACGCTATTTTTTCATACAAGATCAGATACGCACAATGTGAAGGAACACAAGCCTCTTGGAACTCGACCGCTACCACGTAGGCGACGTGCTTGGAGTGGGTGCCTTTGCGACGGTTTATGAGGGGACCGACCCGCGCCTGCAGTCACCGGTGGCGATCAAGGTGCTTGCCGACAACTGGAGCCAAGACCCAGATGTTCGGTTTCGGTTTGGCCAGGAGGCTGCGCTGCTACGGCGGGTCAAGAACGAACACCGGTCGGCGCCACTCATCGACGTGTTCGACATCGACGAAGCTCCGGGCTCTCGTCCGTACTTCGTCATGACCTATGCCAACGGCGGCACGCTCGAAGAACGGCTCGCGAAGGATCGAAAACTGTCGATCGCCGAGCTGGTACGAGTCATCGACACACTCGGCGAAGGGATGGCTGCGCTTCACCGCAACGGGGTCGTCCATCGCGACCTCAAGCCGTCGAACCTGCTGTACGCGATGTCGGCTGGAGACCGTGATCGCGAGCAACTCCTGATCGGCGACCTCGGACTGGCCAAAGACCAACTGACCTCAAACTCGGCGCTCACCCTCGCTGGCGGAAGCCTCGGCTACATGGCCCCCGAACAGCAAGTTGCATCGAGCAGCATCACTGCACAGGCCGACATCTACAGCGCATCTGTGATCGTTCAAGAGGCGCTTTCCGAGACCCAGATTCCCCCGGACCTCAAGCATCTCGAGCCAAAGATGGCCAAGGTCCTTGAGAAGGGAACATCGATAAACTCAGCCGACCGCCACGAATCTGCAGAACTCTGGGCGAGCGAGCTGAAGGAGGCAATGCACGAGCCCACCTCCGCCCTCGCAGATACGCGGCCGAAAAGCCGACGAGGAGCTATGGCCATCGGCGCCGCCCTTCTCGCCATCGTCGTCTTCGGCGGGGCGTTTCTTGCCTGGTCCGGCCTCTCCGGGTCAAGAATGATCAGCATCGATGGGCCGTTGACCGCCATGGTTGGCGAATCCGTGGTGTTTCTCGCCGACGTACCCGAGGACGGAACCCACACCTGGGTTGTCGGCGACCAACGACTCTCCGACGACGAACTTCTCATCACACCTCGAGGTGTCGGCACTCTCGAAGTTCGCCTCGAACACCGAGCGTCCGACGGAGGAATTGTCGAAGCCGTGCACCTCTTAGAGGTCGGGCCATGAGCTCGGAAACCCAAGACGACCTCACCGGACTTGCACGACGGGCAGCGAACAACCCTCTGGCCATGGACGAGTTGCTGGATCGCCTACTGCGCGAACGAATTCTCCAACCACCGATCCGCCGGTACTTGTTTGCCGAGGACGACGTCGACATCGTCGAGCAGCAAACACTCGTGGCAGTGGCCTTCAAGATTGGTCAGTGGAGTGGAACCAGTGCGTTCGGTTCGTGGGTTCGCCAGATCGCGGCCAACGAAGCCAAGGATCTGATACGGTCCCGCGATCGACGTCGCGGCTATGAAGAAGCGGCCGCCACGAACCGCACGGCCCAATTCGTCGAGCGGTTGAGCTCTCAGCTGGCAACCGAGGCCGACGTAGCTCGATGCCTTGCGCAGTTGATGCCCGAGCTTTCCGATCCGCTTCGTCTACGCCGTGATGGCTTTAGCTACGAAGACATCAGCGCTGATCTCAAGATTCCGGTCGGGACGGTGAAGACCCGAGTCCGCAAGGCTCGATTGGCGCTCTCCCAAGCATTACTCACCCAAGCCACCGAATAGTCAGAACGTCACGCCGGGGAATTTGCCGAGGCCTAGAAACGTAGGACGGTGTAGCCG
>CAZHUR010000249.1:0-1535 GCA_964535395.1 uncultured Acidimicrobiales bacterium | reverse complement strand
TTGCTCATTGGCCGCCTCGTCGAAATGGGAAAGCTCGACTGGGAGCGATCGGTCGCCGACCTACTCGCCGACATCGAGAGCTATCCCGGTTGGGCAGAAACCCATCACGGCTGGAAGGACGTCACCCTCGCGCAGTTACTGCAATGCCAAGCGGGAGTACCAGCCAACCCGAAACCCACCGAGATGCTGAGACTCTGGAACGACTCGACTCCGGTCGAGTCCCAGCGAACTGCGCGAGCGACCGTGGTTCTTTCATCAGCGCCGGTCTCGCCCGGTGAGTTTTTGTACTCCAACCTCAGCTACGTCCTGGCAGGAGCGGTAATCGACCGCGCGACCGACCTCACCTACGAAGAGGCGTTGAACGAATTTGTCTTAGAACCCCTCGACATAACGTCGGCTGGTTTCGGACCAGCACCGCGCGTCTATGGGCACAGCCCGAGGATTCGAGTCGGCCCATTCCGCAGGGGTCCGGGCACGCCGAAGCAACCAAACAACAACCGCTCGGACAACCCCGTGCTTCTCAACCCGGCTGGACGCCTGCATCTCACACTCGCCGACTGGGCCACGATCATTCGCGTGTTCCTCAATGACGGAAGCCCGCTCGTCGAACCCGAAACAATGAAGCGGCTGACCACAGTGGCCAGTCCGGACTCCATGGCGATGGGCTGGGGAAACGGTTCTGCGGTTGGCGGATCGATCGCAATGCAGGGCAGCAACACCATGAACTCAGCCACCGCTGTGATCAATGCAAATCAAGACGAGGCCCTCCTCGTCGTCGCCAACGACGGAAGGGACTCGGTGCTCGAAATGTCGGCCGAGCTCGCCAGGGCCGCTCTGGAGCTCTAGTAAGACCAGGGTTAAGACAGCGTCTCATTCTTCCGATGCCCATGAGATGGAACGTCGGAAATCCACCACCTCAACATCAACAACTAGCCCGCGATCTCTTCGGTCGATCGTGTCGGCACTGACCTTCTTGGGCGCTGTTGCGTTAGCGCCAAGCCAAGTGAGTGCACAGACAGCTCCTACGTGTAATGGCCAGGCCGCAACGATCGTCATCGATGACGCAGCGGTTGCAGCCAGCACGCAAACATCGTTCGGGAAGCCCTACTTTCCGGGAACAACAGGTAATGACGTCATCGTGGTGACTTCCGCAACCGGCGTTGCTATCAACGCGAGCACCGGCAACGACCACGTCTGCGGTGGCGACGGTGAAGACAACATCGCCGGCGGCGGCGGAGAGGACCATCTCAATGGCGGCGCCGGGAACGATCGGATCACCGGAAATGACGGATTCGACTCGATCATCAGTGAAGCTGGCGACGACGAAATCTTCGGCGGCCGCGGCGACGACAACATCACGTCCCTCGCTGGAGCCGACACCATCGACGCCGGCGACGGCCACGACTTCCTCGATTTGTCGGGCACCTCTCAAGCGGTGACGGTCCGTGGTGGCACGGGCAATGACATCTTCTTTGCGTTCACGAGCTCGGCCGTACTCCACGGCGACTCGGGCAATGACGAGTTCATGATCGAGG
>CAZHUR010000248.1:0-4546 GCA_964535395.1 uncultured Acidimicrobiales bacterium | reverse complement strand
TTTTTTTTTCAAGCAGAAGACGGCATACGAGCTAGCGTAGCGTCTCGTGGGCTCGTAGATGTGTATAAGAGACAGGTTCTCGGTAGTAATGTGATCGAACTTGCCGCAAAACTGAGGGTGAATTCGCGAGTTGATCAAGTACGTCGACGCAAACGTCGCTGGGCCCCGAAGCAAACGCTTCGAGGCCCAGCGGAGTCGGTTACTAACCGGGGTTAACCTATAACTTCGCTAACCGCGGGCGTTCGTGAACGCATCGCTGAAGTTGATCTCGAACTCACCAGTGTCCTCAATCTCTTCCAACAGTGAAGTGTCGACTGGGTAGACGATTGGGTCATCGAGCACCTCTTGATCGATGAACGGGGTAGACGCCTCGTTCGGGCTGGCGTAGAGGTTCCAGTTCGTCAACTGGGCGCCACGCTCAGCGTCGAGCAGGAAGTTCATGAAGGTGTGCGCCGTGCAAGGATTTGGAGCATCGAAGGGGATCGCCATGTTGTCGATCCATCGGGTGCCGCCCTCTTCGGGAACGAAGTAGATGTAGTCGTCTGGGTTCTCTGCATCAAGGAACTGGAACAGGAAGTTTCCGCTGTAGCCGTGGGTGACCGCGGCCTCGCCGGTTACCAGCAATTCGTCGTACTGATCGGACTCGAATGCGGCCACTCGCTCGAGAGTGGAAGCGATCAGATCTTCAGCTTCCTGAAGTTCGGCTTCGTCGGTCGTGTTGAGCGAGTAACCAAGGAACTTGAGTGCAGCGCCTAGAGTCTCGCGGGGGTCATCGAGAAGTGTCGAGAACTGGCCCTCTAGGTTGTACTCCGCCGCGATCTCCGGATCAAAGATCAAGCCCCAGGTCTGTGGAACATCGGGGCCGGTTACCGAAAGGTCAACGCCGAGACCGGTGGTTCCCCACTGGTAGGGGGCGCTGAATTCAGCATCGGGGTCATAGGGCAGACCGGTTGCGAACTCTGGAGCCAGGTTCTCGAGGTTGGGGATTGCATCTCGATTGAGTGGCTGTAAGTTGCCAGCGTCGATCATGATGCCGACCATGTAGTCAGACGGCACGATGAAGTCGAAGCCGGAGCCTCCGGCGTTAATAATTGGCTGCATAGCTTCGTTTGAGGTGTATGTGTCCTCGGTGACCGCGACTCCGAACTCTTCTGAGAAGGCAGTGATGAGCTCTGGGTCCATGTATTCGGTCCAGTTGAAGATGGCAAGGTCTCCATCGGTTTGTCCAGCGACGCATTCGGAGGCCGGAGTGGCACCAGCAGCTACCTCGTCGCTGCCCCCATCGGCATCACTGTCTGCTCCGGTGTCGGTGGCGGCGCCTTCGCCTCCCCCACATGCAGCCGCAAAGACCGCTATTGCTAAGAACGCAGCTATCAGCTGAATACGCTTCTTTCGTTTCACAATACTCTCCCAAGGTTTGTGGATATTGTTTCTTTCTGTTGTGCGATCATGTGACCGAACCGCCTCTCGCCCGCTGCGCCAAGAGCGACAACAGGACGAGAACGATCGATGCCCCAAGCATCACCACCGAGACGGCGTTGATGAGAGGCGTGAGGCCTCGTCGAATGAGACCGAAGACGAACACGGGCAAGGTTGTAGAGCCGGGGCCGCTTACGAACTGGGTGATTACAACGTCGTCAAGCGACAAGGTCAGCGCGAGGAGTCCACCGCCGATGATGCCTGGAAAAATTTGGGG
Organism: uncultured Acidimicrobiales bacterium; assembly: GCA_964535395.1. Classification (GTDB taxonomy): domain Bacteria; phylum Actinomycetota; class Acidimicrobiia; order Acidimicrobiales; family SHLQ01; genus SHLQ01. The sequence goes on along the minus strand of CAZHUR010000248.1, from coordinate 2,850 downwards.
CAAGGTGATGTAGCGGAAGGCCTGCCACTTCGACGCATAGAGATCCTGGGCAGCTTCCTCAATATCCTCGCTCATACCGGCTAACCGGGCCCGAACGACAATCGATACGAAGCTGATACTAAAGGCAATGTGGCTTAGCGTGATCGTGGAAAATCCACGGGTTACTTGGAGCCCGATGAGATCGTCGAGGCTGGTGAAGAAGATCAGCATCATAACCGCCATCGTGACGTCGGGAATGATGACCGGCAGATAGAGCAGAGCGTCAAAGGCACGACTGCCTCTGAATCGGTAGCGTTCGAGCGCCAAAGCACTGAGGGTTCCGAGCACAATAGAGATCACTGTCGATAGGAGCGCGACCCGAACCGAAACACCAAGCGCCGACTGCACTCCCTGATTCTCGGCAAACTCGCCATACCAGCGGAACGTGAAGCCGCCCCATCGTCCGACTAGGTTGTCGTCGCTAAATGAGAAGAGGACCAGTAGAGCAATCGGCGCGTAAAAGAAAAAGAAGACGACGATGCTGTTCAAACGGAGCGCCCATTTGGTGCCGCCGCGGAGTTCCTTAGTGGTAGCCATTACAGCGTCCGTCCTCCGCGCCGGAAATACACAAGCGCCGCGGCCAACATGACGGCCATTAGTACGGTGGATGTGGCCGCACCCACCGGCCAGTTTCGGGCTTCGAGGAACTGCGAGACTATGAAGCTGCCGAGCAGTACCTCTCGGCCGCCCCCGAGAATCTCAGGTGTCACGAATGCACCGAAGCTAGGGATAAACACAAGAATCGATCCGGCGATGACCCCTGGCATCGTCAGCGGGATGGTTACGCTTCGCAAGGTTTGAAAGCCGGTAGCTCCGAGGTCCCGGCTCGCTTCGAGCAGACTCCAATCCATTCGTTCTATCGACGCGTATAGCGGCAGGATCATGAACGGCAAAAAGCCGTACACCAAGCCAAGCACGATCGCAGTCGGCGTAAACAGAATTCGTGTCTCACCGAGACCGATCGCCTGGGTCAGTTGCGATATGGGTCCGTCGCTGCCAAGAAGCACTCGCCACGTGTAGTTCCGCACGAGGAAGTTCGACCAGAACGGAATCATCACAAATACCAACAGCAGGTTCCGAACTGTGGGGCGTCGAGTCGCCAAGTAATACGAGAAGGGGTAGGCGACAAGCAAGCAGATCACCGTGGTGATGACCGCGAGCGTAAGCGACCGGAGAAGAATGCCTCTCAGCACTGGTTCACCGAGGCGAGCGTACGAGTCGAGATTCCATCCCTCCAGATCGGTTCCACCGAATCGGTTACGGGTGGCAAACGAGTACACCACAACAATTCCGAGTGGAAACACAAAGAAGATCAGGAGGTATGCGTAGGCGGGCAAAGCAAGGAGGAACCCCTGGCGACGCCGGTTGCGCTGGTTGGCTTCGGAAAGATCGGCGTGCTTGACTGCGGTCATTGATTCGACACCACCCAATCTGATGCCCGGTCCCACCACAGGCTGACCTCGTCGCCTGCGATAAACCGATGGGTCCCTGCCGTGGCGTCGCCGCGCACTTCAAGATCGATCCATCCGATCTTGACGACGTAGTCGATGGCGTGCCCAAGGTAGGTCACCGAGGCCACTTCGCCCTCCAGGCTGCTGGCAACGTGTTCAGCCGGGGCTGCACCGCGCTTGCCGATACTGATGGCTTCGGGTCGAAGGCTTAACGCGACGGACGTTCCCGGCGAGTGTGAGCTAGGAGCTTTCAGCCGAGTGCCGTTCGTAAGGATGATGTGTTCGTCATCCTCGACGGTCGCATCGAGCAGGTTTGTCTGGCCGATGAAGTCGGCCACGAACCGGTTCACGGGTCGCTCATAGATCTCCGACGGTGGGCCGACTTGAAGCAGCTCGCCCTCATTCATGACTGCGATCCGATCAGACATCGCCATCGCTTCTTCTTGATCGTGGGTGACGAAAACGAAGCTCACGCCGAGCTCGCGTTGGAGGGATTTGAGTTCGGTCTGCATTTCTTGGCGTAGCTTCAGATCAAGCGCACCCAACGGCTCGTCGAGCAACAACACCTTGGGCTTGTTTACGAGCGCACGGGCCAAAGCAACTCGCTGCTGCTGGCCGCCCGAAAGCTGATTCGGCTTGCGTTTGGTCATTTCGCCTAGTTGGACGAGGTCCAACATCTCTTGGGCGCGGGTGGCAGCCTCTGACTTATTGGTGCCTTGCATCTTTAGACCGAAGCTCACATTGTCGAGCACGCTCATGTGAGGGAACAACGCGTAGCTCTGGAACACGGTGTTGACGGGTCGTTTGTTGGGAGGAAGTGTTCCAACTTCTTCGCCGAAGATCTGAAGCGACCCCTGGGAGGGGAACTCCAGGCCAGCAATCATCCGCAGCGTCGTGGTCTTGCCGCAACCCGATGGCCCGAGCATGGCAAAGAACTCGCCGTCGGCGATTTCTAGGTCGATGTTATCGACGGCCACCACGTCGTCGAAGCGTTTCGTGACTCCGGAGATCGTGACCGCCGGTGTTGTTCCGATTTCGTTCGTCATCTCTGTCATTGCTTCTCCCCACTTTCCGCCTGATGGGCGTGGCCGTAGTCGGGGTTACGCCACACGATGAGCGACGCGTAGTCATTGACCGTAGGGTCTCGCATGTAGTTAGCAAGCGCACACGGTGCTTCGAACCCGTTCTCCAGTTGGAAGGTCAGCGTCGGGTCGTACAACTCGCCCCGGACGACCTTCGAGATGTACTCGTCGGCCGACATGGCATCTTTGTGCTCGGCATAACCAGGGATGACGCCGCCAGCGATGATGCCTTCAAGTTCCAATTCGACGCAGATCTGCTTGCGTAGGTCGTAGAGTTC
>CAZHUR010000247.1:1194-4558 GCA_964535395.1 uncultured Acidimicrobiales bacterium | reverse complement strand
GTTTGGGGGGCCCGGTAACGACAACCTCGCAGGCGGGGCTGGTACTGACACTCTTGTCGGCGGACCAGGTGACGACATTTCTACACCATGATCGGTGGAATCGTAGCTAGTTGTACCTGACGCGAATCGAGTTCGGGGTGAAGGGCCATCGCAAGCAAACCGGTAGGCGATGGCCCTGAACTCCATGTCAGGACCGTGCTGCTGTAAGCGTTGGGACTTGCCGATCTCGGCGATCACCTAGAAGCCGTGTAATTCACATCACATCTCCAGCCGCAAAGTCGGCCATGTTGGTCGAAGCCTCGGCGGCATCGCCCGGATCGATCCGGCCTTTGGCCTACGTTGAATTGCGGTGGTGATAGCTCGTTAGAACCATCAAAGTGAACTAAGTGAGGTCCGACCCCAGGCACAAACAACCTAGCTGCGACAGCAAGGCGGCAGTGAGTGACATGGCGGGCAGCCGGTCGGCCTTCGTGTCCTATGTTGAATTCGAGCGGTGGTAGCGGAGCTCGGTGATCTCGACATCTCCGAATGGTTCTGACTTCGATGTTCCATCGGCGGTCCAGCCTTCTCGTTCGTAGAAGCGTCGTGCTCGAGCATTGTCCTCGGCAACCCACAAGATCGCCTCGTCGAAGCCGAGATCTCGAAACAGAGCGTCGACGCATGCCGAGAGCAGAGCCGTTCCAGCGCCGGTGCCCCAAGCCTTTGGAGTCAGGTTGATCATGATCAACTCGCCGAGGCCGTACTGGGCTTCGCCCCGCGCCCGCCAAACCAGAGCAATGCCCTCAACCTGCCCATCGAGTTCGACGACCAAGCGCCGCCCCTCCGCTGGGTTGGGATCGCGCTCGATTGCTTCGGCCCAGCCCGTAGCTCGTTCGAGCGGGTCGAGGCTGGCAAGGAAGTCGTCGGGCATGATGCCGACGTAGGCCTCCTGCCATGCGGCGACGTGCACGCGGCCGATATCGGCTGCATCTGTGAGTTGTGCGTCCCGCACCACGATGTCCGCCATTAATCCAAGCTAGCGGCGGTGCCTATGATGCGGACGTGATCGAGTCGTGGAGGTGCAATGGAGTACCACTGCTTCGAAGGTCAGCGTTGCTCCCCGTCGCGAAGCGACCGGTTAATCTTGTACGGACCGCTGACGCAGGCGGATGCGATATTGGGAACAACTTTAGTGACTGCTGCGTTCGTGGCCTTTGTCGTTCTGATGGTCTTGGCGCAGATGGCGGTGCGCCTCAGAGTTCGACAAGCGCTGAGCCTAGTTGAGGACTGTTCAGGAGTTCGATGGTCGGCTACGTATGGGCTAGGCCGATAGCGTGTTGGCTCCCACTTTCGATCCAGCCCTCAATCCAGGAACAGAGGGCCTGACGGTGATGTAGGTCGCAGAAGATGGTGGAGATCTCAACGCAGTAGGGAGACGAAGGCGAGATCGAGCTATCTACTCTCCAACCGTCGGAGGCGAACGGTGGTGTGTTCTTTCTATAGATCAGTACAACTCACGAACGTGGCATTGACGTATCGATCTCCAGCGCGCATCCTTTATATGGCCAGGCTTTTGGCCTGACGAACGCAGGTCAGTGAGCCGAGGAGCGGACAGTGAATAAGCAAGTCTTACGGGTCTGCACTGTTGGGCTTGTCGTGTTGCTCGTACTTCTTGCGTTGTGGGTGACGGGCGATTCTTCCGCTGCGGCCTAGTTCGATCCTCAAGAGTCGGGCAAGTAACCGCACCTCTGGAGCGGCGCTCTGTAACCAGCATCTATACGTTGTGTACATGGAACTTGATGAACTCGATCGACGTCTGCTCGCTCTGCTTCGCGTGGATGGCCGTGCGCCTATTACCGGTCTTGCACATCAACTCGACGTTTCGCGGGCAACGGTCAAGAGCCGACTCGAGCGGTTGAGCTCGTCGGGCGTGGTGCTTGGCTACACCGTACGGATCCACGACGAGAGCGACCCGGGCAATGTTCGGGCCATTGCACTGATCGAAGTGGAGGGGCGAAGCACTACCCAAGTCATTAGCGAGCTGCGCGGCATACCGGAGATCCAATCGCTCCATACGACCAACGGCGGCTGGGACCTCGTTGCAGAACTGCACATGGAGACCCTTGTCGAATTCGATCGGGTCCTCGCGCGAATTCGGTCGATCGAGGGAGTGCTCAATAGCGAAACCAGCCTGCTGCTCTCCTCGGTGCTCCGCTAGCCGCATCGCGACAACGCGTCTCTAGACGTGCAAGGTGGCTGGCAATTGTGGTCGTCGCACTCGCAGCTGGCGGTACGCTCACAGGACTGTGTTGGATACGCAGCGCCACCCCCCAACCGAACGATCACCATGAATCGAAAAATTCTCTTCGCACCCCTCGCCCTCGCTTCTGCCTTCTCTGCGGCAGTCACTCGCAAACAGTCCGACTTCCGCCAAGAGTACGTTCCTGATTGGCCCACTCGCTCACCGCAAGAGGTGGCCGACATCGAAGCGAACATCGCAGCAGCTGACATCGCGATGTTCACGGATTACTACTCGTTTGTCGGTCTCGATGAACGAGGCTGGATCGGCTTTGCCATCGACAACAACCGACAGCGCGCTGGTTCAGAGTACGAAGCCGACCACGCCACATTCCTCTATGACGGTGAGACCGGTTTCGTCGACATTGCGGGATACGGAACGTACGAAACGTCAGACGAAGCACTACTTCACGTCCCCGATTCGCAGTATTTCACATTCGATCGCTCCGACACTGAAACGGTCCTGCAATCGGCCCAACACGACCTCGTTCTACGATTCGGCGACACGAACCCGTATTTTCACGATTCGAGACCAGAAGCATCGGTCATCATGGGCATTGCGCCCGCAACCCTGTCGTGGAACGGACGCGAGATCACCGGCGACATCGTCACAGAACGCCTTGGCTTCAAGGATTTCGATCGCCGAAAGATGGGATCGGTGATCGCCAAACAGACACTGTCGAGTCGTGGATTTCATGGCCTCTACCTCATGACCGAATACGGCGAAGTCATCTACCTGCGCGCCGCGAACATGACCCTAGGACTCATGGAAGGACCATCCGCTTTTGGTTTCGGCGACCACGCCGACCACTCGGGCCTTCTGCAGTCGGTGAACATCACCGTCGATGAATGGCGCACGGCTCCTGGCCTGTATCGCCTACCACGATCCTGGACTGCGACCTGGGGTCAAGAGCGCACGTTCTCGCTGTCGGTAACCGAAGCCGACAACAAGATCTACACCAACTGGGGTCTCGGCGGCTTTGCGATGACATGGGTCGAAGGCACGTTGACGAGTGACACGGGCGAACGCTCGCGCATCGCTGGCTTCGCCGAGGTGATCCTCCCCTGACGGTGGAGTCCTTCGATC
>CAZHUR010000247.1:0-1094 GCA_964535395.1 uncultured Acidimicrobiales bacterium | reverse complement strand
GTGACCGTCGTATTCCCGCGCGTCGTGCTGGTGTCGGTCATGACCGCACGGATCTGCTCAACAGTTCCGGTCGCAACGATTCCGTCGCGGTAGATGACCTCGCGCCGCTTGTGAGACGTGTGGAAACGGCGTGCCGCACCGCCAAAGATAATCCACAACATGAGACAGGCGAAGAGAAAGACGATGCCACCCCCTAGTGAGCCAGAAAATGCCACCGCGAAGCCAATCAGGGTGAACCCTGTCAAGACAGCAATGCCCAGTGCGAAGCGACCCATCTCTCTTCCCCACGACTGCACGAGCAGGTCGTGCGGAACAGTGCGCGGTGCTGTGGGGGGAGTTGGTCCGGTAGGCGGAATGCTCTCGCCCAACTGCTGGACGGAATCGCCAAACCGTTTCATTGCCATAACCCGTTTTTCGGCGGCTTGGATTGTCGCCTTGAGGCTCGGCTAGAGATGTCGAAACGTTCGTGAGAGTGCTGCTTCGGTCTCCTTCGGCACTCCGGCTGTGCTTGCATAGCTCGGCCAGTCGGCCACGGTGTCCTGCACCTCATCGATGATGGCATCGGCCTCGCGCTCGTCGATGTCGCCAGTCTGAGCTAAGCGGTGAAGGTCCTCTCGCTCGAAGTCGTCAGCCTTGAGGTTGATCGTCATCTGGTGCTGTGACACCCATGGGCTGTCGGGTCGATACGCATAGGTGACGTCGAAGGCTGGGCTCAGCTGCCACTCCCCCGCCTTGTTCATCACGAAGCCGATGTTCTTGGTGTGGTCGTCCTGGTTGCGGGCCAACACGTTGAACACCGCTCTCCGAAACTGTTGCTCGGTGTCGTTGCGCGGCGTGCCGAGCTGGCGAAGCACCTGGAAGGCGACCTCATAGGACGTCGATTTCGGCGTGTTGTAGTCGTGATGCCCGATTGCGTTGAGCGACTGGTAGTGAAGACGGCCGGCACCGCCGGTTCGGTCGAATCGCTCGATCATGAAGTGTGCTCGACCGCCCTCCTCTAAGAGTCGCGTGCGCGGCATCGCAATCTGGGCAGCTTTGGCCATCAACGAATAGGCGTATTCAATCCGGCCATACCCAACCGGATCGGAGAGAAC
>CAZHUR010000246.1:0-4593 GCA_964535395.1 uncultured Acidimicrobiales bacterium | reverse complement strand
CACTACGGCGCGCATTGAGCTGGTTGTGATGTCGGTGTGGATGCCACAACCCCAAAGCTCTTGGCCATCGATCTGCATCTCGATGAACGACACCGCAACCGCGTCTCGCCCCGACCCCTTGGCCTGCTCGTGGTAGTCGAGAACACGAAGCTCCCGCCCACTGAGTTGCTCCATGCCTGCAACGAACGCCGAGAGCGAGCCATTGCCCATGCCCTGCACAACCTCGGGCGAGCCGTTATTACTGACCCGCGCAGTGAGCAGCGTTTGATCGTCACCCTTCGCGTTCTGCGCCGATTCGAATCCATTGAGGAGGTAAGGCGCATCGAGACCGAGGTAGGTGGCGTCGAACTCGTCGTAGATGTTTGCGCCCGTCATCTCTTTACCGGTGCGATCGGTAATGCCTTGAATCACCCGGGTGAATTCGATCTGCATACGTCGCGGAAGGTCGAGACTGTGCTCGGTCTTGAGGAGATAGGCAACGCCGCCCTTGCCCGACTGACTGTTGACACGGATGACGTCTTCGTACGAGCGGCCAACGTCTTCGGGGTCGATTGGGATGTACGGCACTTCGAACAGCTCTGAGTCGCTGTTGGCCAACGCCTCGAAACCCTTCTTGATCGCGTCTTGGTGCGAACCACTAAACGCGGTGTAGACGAGGTCGCCCACGTATGGGTGTCGAGGGTGAACTGGCAGTTGGTTGCAGTATTCGGCCACACGACGCAGTTCGGAGATGTCGGAGATGTCGAGTTCAGGGTCGACGCCCTGGCTGAACAGGTTCATCGCGACGTTGACGATGTCGACGTTGCCGGTGCGTTCGCCGTTGCCGAAGAGCGTTCCCTCAACACGGTCTGCGCCTGCCATTACGCCAAACTCGGCTGCGGCAACGCCTGTGCCACGGTCGTTGTGTGGATGCAGGCTCAGCACGATCTCGTCGCGGCGGGCAATGTTGCGATGCATCCACTCGATCATGTCGCCATAGATGTTCGCCGTGCTCATCTCGACGGTTGCAGGGAGGTTGATGATGACGGTCTTGTCGGTGGGATCGAGTACGTCGATGACCTCGTCACAGATGCGCTTCGCGAATGGCAGCTCGGTTCCGGTGAAGGATTCGGGGCTGTATTCGTAGTGCACCTTTGTATTGGGGATTTCGCTTTCGAGGTCACGGCAGAGCTGGGCTCCCTTGATCGCGATGTCGACAATGCCGTCTTCGTCGAGGCCAAATACGACCTTGCGTTGCAGCGTGGAGGTGGAGTTGTAGATATGGACGATTGCTTGTTTCGCTCCGTCGATTGCCTCGTAGGTGCGACGGATCAGATTTTCACGACACTGGGTAAGCACCTGGATGGTGACATCGTCTGGGATCTTGTCCTGCTCGATGATCTCGCGCACGAACTGGAAGTCTGTGTCGGACGCCGAAGGGAACCCGACCTCGATCTCTTTGAAGCCCGCAGCGACGAGAGCGTCGAACATCTTGTGCTTCCGCTCGGAATCCATTGGCTCGATAAGAGCTTGGTTGCCGTCGCGAAGGTCGACCGAGCACCAAAGCGGCGCTTCGGTGATCGTCATGCTGGGCCACGTGCGGTCAGGAAGATCGACCTGTGGGAACGGTTGGTACTTGTGTGCCGGCATTGCCGACGGTTGTTGTGCGGAGCGGCTGCTCATTGGTTCTTCTCCTCGAAAATCTGCGAATGAATGGTGACGGTCCCGGTCGAGCTGACTGATGTCAGTTCGCCGGGCTTATAAGTCGCAGGTCGAGAAGTGAGATACGCACACCTTCTACGCTAACCCGCTTCGGAGCTGGTCGCGCTGATTCTGAGCGAATCGAGATCGGGGTGGACCAGCTAGTGTCGGTACGCATGTCTCCGCTGATGAACTGGTCAGAGAACTTCACGTTCGAGTCCACCGCGGTAGAACAGCCTCACTCGGTCGAACAGCTGCAAGACATCGTGGCCAACGCGGATCGGGCGAAGGCGGTCGGAACACGCCATTGTTTCACTCGGATCGCCGACAGCCCTGGCGGAGTGCTCGTCGACACGTCGCAGCTCGATGTGGGCGTCACGGTCGACCACGACGCGATGACCGCCACAGTCCCAGCGGGCTGGTCATACTCGCTCATCTGTGACGAACTCGAATCTCAAGGTGTGGCGCTTCCGAACATGGCGTCACTCCCCCACATCTCGATCGCCGGAGCAACCGCAACCGGCACCCACGGATCCGGTAACACCAACCAGATTCTGTCCGCGGTGATAAGCGGCATTCAGTTGGTCGATGGCCAGGGCGAACTGCGAACGATCGAACGCGGTCACCCAGACCTTCCGGCCTTGTCGGTGGGCCTCGGGGCGTTTGGCATCTTCACGACGATGACCGTCGATGTCGAACCCAGCTTCCGGGTGACCAGCGCCTACTACCGCGACACATCGTGGCAGAACCTGCTCGACAACCTCGATGACGTGATGGCGAGCGCATACAGCGTCAACCTCCACGCGACATACTCTGACGCGAACGTGCGCGGTATCTGGAACAAATTCCGCCTGACCGAAGGCGAACACTTCGACGTGCCCGACGAAGTGTTTGGCATGATGCGAGTCGAGGGCCAACTCACGCCCGGCAAGAACACGATCATCAACGAGGCTGGGCCATGGTCGGAGCGTCTTGCCCATTTCATCCCCGAAAGCGCTCCGTCGGTGGCGGGCGACGAACTTCAGACCGAATACTTCGTCGACCGTAAGCACGGGGTCGCTGCGATCAATGCTCTTCGTGGAATGGGCGCCGACCTCGATCAGCATCTTCACGGCACCGAGATTCGGACGGTTGCATCTGACGATCTGTGGTTGAGCCCCTGCTATCAGCGAGAAACGCTGTCGCTCGGCATGACGTGGCGCAAACACGAGCCGGAGGTCTTGGCACTCCTTCCGAGGATGGAAGAAGCGCTGGCACCCTTTGAGGCCCGTCCGCATTGGGGCAAGTTGTTTTCTTATGACCGCGCGGCACTGCTCAAACAGTTTGTGCATCTCGACAACGCGCTCGATTTAGCCTCCTCTTACGACCCGAATCGCACCTTCCATAACCCCTATTTGGAACGTATCGGCAACTAATTTCCGCAAAATGGCATAAAAAGGCGGTTTGAACCTCGAACTCAATCTTTAGCTCAAGTGGCGCTGGTCACACTTCTGGGCAAGAATCGGTAGCACGAAACAACCGTCATCACCTTTTGGGGGAAATATGGAAGTAGCCGTCACCGTAAACGGTAAGTCGTTCAGTCAGGACGTCGAACCTCGGACACTGCTGGTCCATCACCTGAGAGACAACCTCGGGATGACCGGAACCAACGTCGGCTGCGACACATCCTCCTGTGGCGCGTGCACCGTTCACATGAACGGCGAGTCGGTGAAGTCATGCACTGTTCTGGCCGTTCAAGCTGATGGCACCGACATCACCACAATCGAGGGCTTGGCCGCAGTGGCTGCAGCCGAAGGAATCGCCGTAGGCGACATGAACTGGCATCCAATGCAAGAGGCCTTCCAGCAGTGCCACGCACTTCAGTGCGGATACTGCACACCGGGCATGGTCATGGCATCGACATCGTTCTTGAAGGAGAACCCGAACCCGACCGAAGAGCAGATTCGTGAAGGCCTCGAAGGCAACCTTTGTCGCTGCACCGGATACCACAACATCATCAAAGCAGTACAGAGCGTTGTGGGAGGTGCCTCATGACCGCAGTGATGGGCACAAAGATGCTCCGCAAGGAAGATCCTGCGCTTCTCGTTGGCGAGAATAAGTTCATCGACGACATCCACGCACCAGGCGAATTGTGGATGGGCATGGTCCGTTCGACGATGGGCCACGCAAAGATCAACAGCATCGACACCTCAGAAGCCGAGACGATGCCCGGCGTTGCCGCCGTCTATACAGGTGAACAGTTGGCCGAGATGGGATTGTGGCTCGCTCCGCTCCCCTGCGCCTGGCCAGTGACCGAAGACATGGTCAACCCGCCGCACAACCCGGTGGCTGTTGGCGAAGCCAAACACGTTGGCGACATCGTCGCTGTGGTCTTGTGCGACGACCGTTACCGCGCAGCAGATGCTGCCGAAAAGGTCATCGTCGACTACGAGCCGCTGCCGGCAGTTGGTTCGCTCGAAGCTGCTGTGGCAGACGAGGTTATGGCTCATTCAGACCTCGGAACGAACAAGGCCTTCCACTGGCCACTCGTGCCAGATCCAGAGGCCACCGAAAAGGCATTCGCCGAGGCGGCTCACACCGTCAAGGGCAAGTTTGTGCAGCAGCGCATGATTCCGTCTCCGATGGAGCCACGTGGCTGTCTGGCAATTCCATCGCCTGCTGGTGGAGATATCACCTTCTACTCGGCAACTCAGGTGCCGCACATTCTGAAGGTCATGATCGCCGCAACGACCGGCATTCCAGAGAGCAGCATTCGAGTGATCGCTCCGGCTGTCGGTGGTGGTTTCGGCGGCAAGCTCAACGTCGACCCCGACGCGATCCTGTCGGTCACCTTGGCCAACAAGCTGGGCGTTCCAGTTCGCTGGACCGAAACCCGCACTGAAGCTGCAGGTTCATCGCACCAAGGTCGCGGCC
>CAZHUR010000245.1:0-4596 GCA_964535395.1 uncultured Acidimicrobiales bacterium | reverse complement strand
GTGCAGACGAGTGCGAGGTCTTCGATGTTGGTTTCGCCCCGGTTCGGGCTGTTAAACGGCTGAATGTGGTGTGCTTCGCACCTGGACGGGTCACGGCCACACAGCACACAGCCGCCATCGCGTGCCACCAGGGCAGCGAACTGTGATGGTGTTGCGTACCGGCGTGAGCGTCCGAACCAGATTGGTTCGCCTTTCGAACTAAACACCGTCCCGCCAATAACCGCTTCGCACCCGTACTTGTCGAGCACCGAATCTGGTAGGTAACCAGCACCGTTCGGGCATTCAGCCCGAATCAGGTGTTCGTCTTGGTCGTCGACGGTGAACGACACGTGAATCATCGCCCGAGGGTGAACCGACGGAGTCCTAACCACCGCTGCATCTTTCAAAGAAGAGGAAGAAGCCGTGGTGTTGGTGAGTAGTTCGTAGCCGGCGTCGAACATGCGTTGTTGGTGTGTTCGTGGGTGGAGGTGATCAGCCAGGTCTCGTCCGCCGTCAGCGGCATACATTTCGTTGGCGCGTTCTTCGACCCGTTTCTTGATCTCGTTTATGCGTTCTGATGGGCCGGAGAGTTCGAAGGTGTCACACTTGTTGACCCGATCGAATCCTTTGCGGGCGTTACGACGTTTGTTTTGTCGATCGAACCGTGATTGTGTGCTGTCTTCTTCGCGTCGTTCTAACCATTGCTGGGTGATCTTGGTAGCGTCGTCGGGTTTCGCGTTCTCAATCTCGCGAATCAGCGCCGTGTCTGTGGCCGCGTCACCACCAGTCTTTGCCGACACCTGCGCTAACGCGTCGAGTTGTTCTGCGCCGATGTGGCCTTTTGCGAGTTTGTTAGCGAGTCTCGGGTTGACGCTGACGGCGTCTGCGCGTCTGGTGGTCTTCGATGTTTCTTTGCGGGATCTAGTGCCACCGGCTGTCGAGTTGCGTTCGACCTCGCGTTGAGAAACCCCCGACGCTTTCAACTCGGCTAGGGCTTGGGCTTCGATAGCTGCGAACTCTCGTTGGTACCGCTGAGACAACACCACCCGATCCCGGACACCAAGCTTGCGAACCGTCTCAACGGACTCGGCCAACACCTCGGCCGCGACACGATCAACATCAACGCCAGCTGACGCCCCGTTCCGTGTCGAAACCTCTCGCCCCAATCCCATAACCACAACCTAACCACGACCTATGACAACAGGTTTCGGGCTTCGGGTTATCGGCTAAACGAGGTTGAGACGGCCTGGAATCCTCGCGCATACGAACCAAAGCGGGTTCTGGGTCTCAGATGTCGCGCCGTTGGAACGTCGCCAGAGATGCAGCTGCGAGAGCACCGAGAAACGCTGCCAAACCCAGCGACGCAGGGATGATGGAGACTTCAAGGTCGCCTGAACCGTTGATCCACGCAGACACGTCGAGAGCTAGCGAGGGTGGCGAGTACTTACCGACTCTCGGGATCAGGCCCAGGAGCGGACCCACGATGATCATGAGAGCGAGGGCTCCAAGTATCGAGTAGGTGTCACTACGCAAGATGATGCTGAGAGCGAACGCAATGACCGCGGGGACCAGCGCCATGAACTCACTGCCGAGAATGTCCCGCGTCAGGCCGTCGAACTCGATCGCCCCTCCGAATGATGCCACTGATGCGGCAGACGCGAGTGCGCCGATTCCTGCAGCGAGCGTCATCCCGACAGTAAAGGATCCAAACCCGACCGCTGCTTTCGTAGCGATCAGGCGGCGGCGACGAGCGTCGCTTCCGAGAACTCTACGCAACGTGCCATGGCGGAACTCGTGACCGATCACCCAGCCGCCGAAGATCGTGCCAAGCAGTGGCGTCACGGCTTCGAACACCAGAGTGAACGTATCGATGACGGCCTGGCCGTCGTCGGGCGGCTTGAACGCGAAGTAGATCGGAGCGATGAGTATCGCGACGACCACGATGGTGAAGAGCACCCAGGGAGTGCGGTGGGTGCGGAGCTTGAATAGTTCGGTGCGGATCATGATTGAGCTGCTTCCCCGGTAGTAGTAGTTGTATTGTTGGTCTGGTCGGGTTGTTCGACGAGATGAAGAAATGCGTCTTCCAGCGAAGCGACCGGTTGGTTGATCGATGACGCGTAGACCTCGTTCGACGCGAGCAGGTGGTTGAGGTCGCGTCCGGTGAACTCCGGCGGCGGCTCAACCACGAAGGTTGTGCCGATCCGTTCGGCCACCGACAGCCCGGCTGAGCTGAGTACGTAGGCAGCCGAGGCGACTTCCTCGTCATCGACCGTTACATGAAAGAGGTGTTGGGACCTTCCGGACAAAATCTGGTCTGTAGTTCCTTGGGCAACCGTACGACCGTTGGCGAGGATGACGAGTTGATCACAGGCCTGTTGAACCTCAGCGAGCTGATGCGACGAGACGAGCACGGTCGTGCCTTGCTCGGGGAGGCGTCCCATCAGCTTACGGATCTCGAGTATGCCTGCGGGGTCGAGCCCGTTGCCTGGTTCGTCGAGAATGACGAGTTCGGGTTGTCCGACGAGGGTGATAGCGATCCCGAGTCGCTGGCGCATACCGAGCGAGTAGCCGCGTGGACGGTCATCGGCGCGGTCGGCCAGGTCGACCAGTCGGAGAAGTTGGATTACCTCGTCTTTGTCAACCCCGCCACTCACAGCCAGACTCTGATACTCGAGGTTCTGACGAGCCGTGAGACGGTCATAGATCGGCGGCGCTTCGATCATCGAGCCGACTCGATGGAGAACTTCGCCCCACCCAGGCTCTCCGACTGTTCGACCGAGTAGCGAGATGTCCCCGCCCGTCGGCCGAACGAGCCCGAGGAGCATCTTCATCGTGGTGGTCTTGCCTGCTCCGTTGGGACCGATGAGCCCTACTACGCGGTTTCGGGGGATCGAGAAGGTCAGGTCATCGACAACGGCGTGTGAACCGTAACGTTTGGACAGATGGCGGGCCTCGCACAGGCTGTCGTTTGGATTGGATGTAAGGGGTGTTGTAGATCTCATGGGGTCATCGTGCTCACGGCATAGAAGCCGTCGCCATAGCCTGCGGAACGCTTCTGGTTAGCCGAAAGTACGAGGATTTAAGGGCCGCGATGGCCACAGGACCGATGGACGCAGATCCAGGATCTCATTAACGTGAGAACGTGCAGCTGCAGATCCGCGACCGCCTTGACGCCGTTGCGATCATCGCGCCGATTCCGCCTGTTCGACGATTGGACTGGGCGCTCACCGGGCTCCTCGCATTCATCGCGCTCTTATTCGTTTCGCTCGATGACACGCTGCCTCTCTTTGCACGCATCGTGCCTGCCGCTGTCGCTCTCGGATTCGTTCCGTTCCGCCGCCGCATCCCGTTGATCGGAGTCATAAGCGCGAACGTCGCAGTCGCGGTGAGCGTTGTGCTCGCTCTTTCCGGATCGGATCAGATCACCGATGTAGGGTCGCCTGCTGGCCTTGCCGATTTAGTGCTCTTTTATGCGCTCTGTCGTTGGTCGACGCCACTGAAGATCGCTATCGGTTTCATCGTCCACCTCGGCACCGAGGCGATAGTCCTGTGGGCGACAGGGGTTCTCGGTACCGAAGCTTGGGAGTCGGTGCTCCCAGTGCTCGTCGTGGCCGGGTTTGCTCTCGCTATGCGATACCGAGCTGGGGCGATGGAGAGCCGCCACACACAAGTGCGCCTCGAAGAGCGGAACTCTCTCGCCCGAGAACTGCACGACACGGTCGCTCACCATGTATCGGCGATTGCGGTGCAAGCCCAGGCTGGGCAGTACGTGATCGAGTCAAACCCGAACGCGGCAGCTGAAGTACTACGGTCGATCGAGACGATCGCGAATGATTCGATCGAAGAGATGCGACACATGGTCGGCGTTTTGCGAAGCGAGGATGACCTCTCCCGCACCGTCGCTCCCGATTCTCTCGATGTGCTGGCCGAACTCAAAGGCCACCCGATGGTTCATGTCGTTGGCGACACTCGACTGGATGAACTTCCGGCGGGCGTGGCGGCAGCGCTGTTTCGCATCGCCCAGGAATCGATTACGAATGCACGGCGCCACAGCCGCGACGTCACATTCGTCGATGTCGCGGTCGAACGCCATGTCGACCGGGTTGAAATGGTTGTCGACAACGACGGCACACCAACGATCCGCAACTCGGGTAGCGGGTACGGCCAGGTCGGCATGCGAGAGCGGGCGGAAGTGCTCGGTGGAACATTCGAGTCCTCAGCGCGACCAGGGCGCGGTTGGCGCACCAGCACATCGATCCCATTGGTGAGGGCCGATCGTTGATTCGAGTTCTCATCGCCGACGACCAGGACATGGTGCGCGCCGGATTTCGCATGATTCTCGATGCCACCGAGGGCATCAGCGTCGTCGGCGAAGCTGACAACGGTCGTGACGCAGTGACCAAGGCTCTGCACTTGCGCCCAGACGTATGCCTCTTCGACATCCGAATGCCTGAGCTGGACGGGATTGAGGCAACAACGCTGATAGCGGGTCCCGAAGTTGACGCCCCGCTCAACGTGGTGATCATCACGACCTTCGACCTCGACGAGTACGTGTACGGAGCTCTGCAGGCAGGTGCCATTGGGTTCTTGCTCAAGAACGCTGGCCCGGAGTTTCTC
>CAZHUR010000244.1:0-4617 GCA_964535395.1 uncultured Acidimicrobiales bacterium | reverse complement strand
AAGTTGTGGATCGGCTTTGCCATGCAACCGATGAGATCCAAAGTCGACGCGCTGGCCAGCCACCTCGAAGCTCGCCGACATGCCACCGACCACGGGCGCCCGTTCGACGATCGTCACCTCGTGGCCATTCTCTGCCAGCTTCCATCCGGCGGTCAGGCCCGCTGGCCCGGCACCAGCAACCAGGACGTGGGGCTTTAAGTGCGTTGCCACGGTTGGACGCTACCTCTGCAACGAGGACACCCCTACCGGTTCCAGTTGAGCCGGTACGAGAGGCTGTGTCCTGCCGCTGCTGAGTATTCACCGATCGACTTCTTCGTGAGCTTGAGCGTGACCGCGGCGGGGAGCAATCCCATTACGCGACCCAATGGAGTCCGCTCCTCATCGATCACCGGGCGGGTTCCTGTTGGGAACGACACCTGAACGTGCGCCTGGCGTTGACCGGCTCGGTCGAGCAAACTCGACAGCCGAGCAAACATCTGAAGCAACGGATCAGAGTTTTGTGCTGACCAGTTCGCTACGGGCATGAAGTCGACGAAATGCATCAGGTGATAGTTGAGGTTGATCCACATGTTCTCCGCGTCGACGATCAGCGGTTCGTTGTCGATGACGCGATTGAGTTCGAGAGATTCGAGTTGATCGAGGCGCCCGATGTTCTGTTCGAGTTCGTCGAGAAAGAACCCGTCATAGAACAACCGAAGGATCGATGGAAACACCTCGATCTGTTGAGACTCGAAGTCGGTGAGCAGCTCTTTGAGTGCGGGAATCTGGTCTGCTCTCATCGCGAAGGTGTTGGTCGCGGTGCCGAGGATCGAATGCAGTAACCCAACGTTGGGTGAGTGTTCTGGGTAGTAGCGGGCTGCGTAGTCGTGGCAGAAGACAAGATGTTCAAGAAAGGTGCCATCGGCATGCTCCATGCTGAAGTCGCACTCGTCGACCATGAAGCTGATCAGCGCTGGATCTACCGCCGGGGCCGGGCGCTCCTCGTCGAACGCGCCATAGGCAGCATCGACAGCAGCGGCCGCATCGGAGTTCCAGACCGCCTCCTTGCCTAACTTCTCTTCCATAAAGAGCTTCGGCACGCCTTCGAGACCGCCAAAGATCGTGCTTGTGATGTCGAAACCATCCAACCGACGAACCCGTACCCGCCCTGCATGATCGATCGCGCCACCGCCGATGAGCGCTGCCTTGCGTTGATGATTCAGGTTTGCCTTCAGCTCCGGACTCGGTGCCTGGTTCGCCATGGATACCCCCGTTCGTTGTGAGGTCATCGTAGGCGTTGTCGCCGCGCCGACACAGTGCCAGAAAATCGACCAGAAGTTCAGCCCAAACTTCCGATCTTCTTTATCTCGTGCAGGAACATCTACAGAGCGGATCTGGTTCGTATAGATAGCAACCCTTCACGCTCGAAAGCGAGTGATTTAACGTGCGGCAAACGCTGCGTCTCGGCAAAATCTCAGGAATTCCAATCGGCCTTAACTGGGGCCTGATCCTGATTGCTGGGTTTTACCTCTTTAACCTCGGTGCTGGCTTCCTTCCCGCCGCCGTACCCGGTCAGAGCGCCTTTATTTACTGGACCTTCGCTGCGGTCGGTGTCGTGGCGTTGTTCGGCTCAATCCTGGCCCACGAGCTTGGCCAAGCAATCGTTGCTCAGCGCAACAACATCGGAGTCAAGGCAATCACGCTCTGGCTCCTCGGCGGCGTGGCCGAACTCGAACGCGAGGCTGATGACCCAGGAGTAGAGTTCCGAATCGCAATCGCCGGCCCAGCCGTCAGCGTTGCGCTGGCTGCGGTCTTTGGGGTCTTGACCTTTGTGGTTAACGCCGTCTTCGGCGCTGACGTCTTTACGTTCACCCTCGTTTACTTGGCTGCGGGCAACTTGATCCTGGCCATATTCAACTTGATCCCGGCAGCTCCTCTCGACGGTGGTCGGGTCCTCACCTCGATCTTGTGGTGGCGTAACAACAACCGTCACATTTCCCGAGCCAAGTCAGCTCGAGTCGGCGAGATCTTCGGCACGATCCTCCTCGGTCTTGGCCTGCTTGGAGTGTTCACGGGTAACGGCACCTTCGTGCTTGCCTTCATTGGTTTCTTCCTTCGCACCGCCGCCAAGGGGGAGCGAAGGCGAGCCCTTATGTTCGAAGCAGCGAGCCATGCCGATGTGGCAACCTCGATGCTCCCCCTCGCAGCACCCATCACCTCGGGAATTACGGTCGCTGGCCTTGAAGCCATGACCCAACCGGGTGGTCGGGAAATTGCGTTCCCTTTGTGGGCCGGAAACGGTCTTGTCGGATTGGTTCCCTCCACAGCAATTAGTCAGACACCAGTCACGAACCGGCCCACACTCCTCGTAGAAGACGTAGTCGTCAGCTGGGACAACTTCACTAGCGCCTTCGTCGATGAACCAATGTCGGTCGTAGTCGAGCGAGCAACCCACATGGGCAAAGCCCACGTTCTCGTTTACGACTCGGCCGGACGTCGAGTTGGTTACCTCCCACTCGACGGTTCGCTTCGGCTCCCGGTCCCGGCGTAGGGACTATTCGTCATGCTCGGAATGGACTCAACTCTGCTCGTCTTCGTGGTGATCGCCACGGCGATCGTGGTGCGCGCGTGGCGCAAGGAGACGACCTCGGCACGAACGGCGCTTCAGGTGTTCTTCGCGTTCTATGCAACTCAGGTAGCTGCGCTCACGTTCTTCCCAATTCCAATCGACCCAGACGTGCTCGCAAGCGAACGAGCAATGTCGGCGCTTGGCTTTGGCCAGAGCAACAACTTCACCTTGTTCGAGACGCTCCGAGAGACACCTCCGCGAGCCTTCACGACGCAGATCTTTGGCAACCTCATCTTGCTATTTCCGCTCGGACTTCTCGCTCCACTGGTCTGGCGACGGTTCCAAAGCGCCCGCAATGCAGGGGCGCTCGTCGTCGCAACGACGCTTGCCATTGAGACGACCCAACTCCTCGCCTCGCTGGCTCTCGGGTTCACCTTCCGGTCTTTCGATGTCGACGACCTGTGGCTAAACAGCCTCGGCGGATTCGCCGGTGCCGCATTCGGCATCGCACTCGCACGGGCCTGGTCCGACACACAGCTCCGACCCCAACGGTCGGACGAGTCGCTCCCTACGTTGGTCGAGGTCTAAGGCACTTTGACCGCGACTTGGTCGAGGGGCTTGCGCTCAAGGTCAGGGACCTGAACGCCGGCGAGTGGATAACCCACCGGGAACATCACGAACGGGCGCTCGTTGTCGGGCCGCCCGAAGATGCCCTTCAGGAACGCCATTGGTGACGGGGTGTGGGTGAGCGTCGCCAGACCCATGTTGTGAAGTGCCGCGACGAAAAGACCTGCCGCCATCCCACAGCTCTCCTTGACGTAGTAGTTCTTCGCTTGCTCTCCGTCCGGGCGAAGTTCGTAGCGCTGCTCGAATAACACGACGATCCAGGGAGCAACCTCGAGGAACTCCTTGTGGTGATCGGTGCCGATCGGAGCAATGGCCTCTTGCCATTCTTCGTTCATGCGGTTTTCGAGATAGTTAGTGCGCTCCTCTTCTTCGGCCGCTGCGCGAATCGCCGCCTTCGTTTCGGGGTCGCTCGTCATGGCGAAGGTCCAGGGTTGTTTGTGAGCACCCGATGGAGCGGTCGATGCGGTTGCAATCGCCTGCTCGATCAGGTCACGTCCGACCGGTTCGTCGCTGAAGAGGCGGATCGACCGGCGGGCCTCCATCAACTCGTGGAAGGCTTCAGCCCGTTGGGTCATGTCGGTCAGGTCGTAGCGCTCAAACTGGTAGTCGATGAACGGATGCTCGCGCGCGAGGTCTTCTGAGGGGTACGGATGCTCATAGAGCGACTCTGGATTCGACTCGGTCATGGGTTGAGAGTACTTCTTCGCGGCCGATGGTTACCCGTGATGGCCGGCTTCAAAGGGCGACAGCTAACATGAGGAATATGAGATCAACCGTGAGGTCAGTCTTCGTCCTATTGGGGAGCCTGCTTCTTGGTGCAGCGATTTTCGCGGCATGCGGTGGCGCGGTCGAGGAAGCTGCCACGGTCAACCCCGGTGCGGAATCACCCGAGACACAGCCCGCTCAGGACACAACTGACGTAGCAACGACCGAGGTCGACACCGATTCAGAAGCTGATACGGACGCTGAACCGACCGCGAGTGAGATCTCGTTCGCCGCTGATGTGCAGCCGATTCTGGAAGCCAACTGCGTGTCCTGTCACTCCGGCACAGGCCCCGGCACCACCCACCTCGTGATGGAAACAGCGAGCGACATTGCGTCCATCGCCGAGTTCGCTGCGTTCCGCGTTCAGGAAGGACAGATGCCTCCGTGGCCCCAGAGCGGGCTCCAGGAAGTTGCCTATCAGTACGACCTTTCGATGAGCGACGCCGACCGTCAGGTCATTGCCGACTGGGCCGCAAATGGCGGTGCGCTCGACGTTGCCGACGATGCTCCGCTCACCTCCACCCAACAGGCGTTCCCACCAATCGACGCCGACCTCGTGATCAACGCTGACGAGCCGTACCCGGGCTCGAACGCGATCGACGACTACCGCTGCCGCTTCCTCGACCCTGGCTTCACCGATACCAATTGGATTACCTCGATCGAGACACGCCCAGACG
>CAZHUR010000243.1:0-4650 GCA_964535395.1 uncultured Acidimicrobiales bacterium | reverse complement strand
GACAAGACGGTTGGGGCGCTCGAAGACGAACAGGACGGCGCCTTCCTTCGGGTCGGTGGCGTCATTACAAACTTGCAGAAAAAGTGGACCCGCAAGGGCGACCTGATGGCCATCTTCGAACTCGAAGATCTCGAGGGCTCAATCGAGGTGATGGTGTTCCCACGAACGATGAACGAACACGGTCACAAGCTCATCGACGATGCAATCGTGGTGGTCCGAGGCAGGCTCGATGGCAAGGACGATATTCCAAAGTTCATCTGCCAAGACATCGAACCATTCGATGCAGCGCAGGTAAGCGAAAGCACACCACTCAATTTGCGACTGCCGACCCACGCACAAGATCCCTCGACGCTCGACACGTTGAAGTCGCTACTCGTCGATCATTCGGGCCAGTCGGAAGTCTTCTTGCACCTCGACGGCAAGCAGGTAATCCGGCTACCAGAAACGTATCGAGTCGAGACCGGAACCGGTCTTGTTGCCGAGTTGCGGGTGCTGCTCGGTCCCGATGCTGTGCTGGTTTGATCCCAATCCCGGGCATCCTGAGATTGATGAAGGTTCCAGTTTGCGTTTTTCTTCCGCGTTGACTGGACTTAAGAGAAGGCAAAGAACGGTAAGGGCACGTCAGTATGGCATTAGAGGTTGAATCAAAAGACTGCAAAGCTCTCAGCGATTCGGAGATATCCGATCTTGCTGACCTGTGTGCTGGAGCACCGTTGCCGTACGGCGTCGGAGATCTCTCGAAGCAGGCCGAAGAGTGGGTCTTGTGCTGCGAAGCTCGCGAGGACGGCGTCCTCAAGGGGTTTGCCTTCTACACGCTCGAACGAATCGGCGGCACGCCTGCGATCATCATCGGGCTTGGTTCGATCGAACGGACCGACGCGCGTAACAAGGTGATGGAAGTGATGATCACCGACCTTATGCACCGCGCCGTCATGGCCTTCCCCGACGAGGACGTCGTTGTTGGCTTGCGTATGCAGACCGACGCTGGCTTCGAAATGCTCAGCCCGTTCCACGATGTCGTGCCACGTCCGGACCACAAGGCTTCCGGTGAAGAACGAGCATGGGGTCGCCGCTTTGCAAAGCGCTTCGGAATTTCGCCATTGCGTTACGCCGACCGCCAATTCCGAGGCACCGGCAAGGGTTCGCTTCCAGAAGCATTCGACTTCGAACGTCTTGAAGGACAAGCCGATCCACAGATCGCGGCCCTCTTCGAAGATGTAGACGTTGCCAACGGCGACGTTGTGATCGGCTTTGGTTGGGCAATGACCGAGGACCTCTCCAAGTTCGCCTGAGTCGGCGCGAATAGTGGACGTCTTCTCAGCGCTTACCGCGCGCAAGATGACGCGCTCGTTCACTACGGCTCGAGTCGCCAAAGATCAGGTTGAGGCGCTCGCATACGCAGCGACGCGCGGACCAAGTGCCGGCAACACGGCTTCGATCGAGATCCTGATCCTCGAGAAGAACGACGTTGCCCAATATTGGGATGTGACCCTGCCAGCTGAACGACGCGATGGGTTCGCTTGGCCAGGATTGTTCAACGCTCCGCTGTTGATGATCCCTACCGTGGATCCCGGTGCGTACGTCGAGCGCTATAGCGAGGCGGACAAGGCCAAGACGGGCCTCGGCGCCAACACCGACGCCTGGCCCGTCCCGTATTGGTGGGTCGACGGGGGAGCAGCGGTCGAGAACGTGCTGTTAGCAGCGGCCGCGCTCGGGCTCGGAGCGTGCTTTTTTGGACAGTTCGAACACGAGCGAGCAGTCCGCGATCACTTCGGGATTCCCGACGGCCGCCGCACGCTAGGCACGATCGCAGTAGGTGAGGGAGATCCGAGTTCGGAAAGGCTCAGCAAATCGGCACAACGCCACGTCTCATCGGTCGAAGAACGAACCCACTACGGGCGCTGGTAACTCGTCGCAACTGGCTACTGTTAGGTCCGTGGTGACGAATACGCCCGAGGGCCGCTCATGAGCTCTCCCAGCCCTCACCACGCTCTTCCGACGGGAGCTGCGCTCTGGTGGGCTGGCGCACGTCCAAAGACGCTCCCAGCGGCTGTGGTCCCGGTTGCGGTAGGCACAGCAGCCGTTGCCAGCGAGAGCTTCATTGCGTGGCGAGCTCTCGCAGCGCTGATCGTCGCGGTAGCGCTGCAAGTGGCCACGAACTACGCAAACGACTACAGCGACGGAATCCGTGGCACCGATGACGATCGCGTCGGGCCCCTCCGAATGGTCGGCTCGGGCGCAGCGACTCCCGAGGCGGTCAAGAAGGCGATCATCGTGGCGTTCGCAACAGCGGGCGTGACCGGTCTCATCGTTTCGATCGTGGTCAACCCGTGGTTGCTCGTAGTGGGTGCTGCGTCGATCGCAGCTGGTTGGTTCTACACCGGCGGTAGCAACCCGTACGGATATCTAGGCCTGGGTGAGCTGTTCGTCTTTGTCTTCTTCGGCGTCGTGGCCACCGTCGGTTCTGCCTATGTGCAGACCGAAGCGATTTCTGGCCTTGCGCTCGTTCTATCGATCCCGGTTGGGGTCTTTGCAACTGCGCTTCTGATCATCAACAACCTTCGCGACCGCGAGGGCGACGCCGCCGTTGGAAAAAATACGCTCGCGGTGAAGATGGGAGACCGCAACACCCGGGCCTTCTACACCGCCACGATGCTCGGAGCCTTCGCTCTCATTGCCCTCACCGCCGGTCTAGCCGGGCGGCCGGGTCTGCTGCTCGGACTCATTGGACTCGTCACAGCAGCGCCGGGCCTTCGCACCGTGATGAACGGCGCAGAAGGCCGTGACCTCATCCCCGTCCTCGAAGCAACGGGCAGAACCCAACTCGTTGCAGGCGCCCTCATGACCGTCGGCCTCCTGCTCTGATCCTCTCTAAAATTCCTGCATCTACCCACACTGGTTGTGGTTGGTTGCAGGAATTTTTAGCCGCGGCCCCGGCGGGCCTTCAGGGTTTCGTTGGTGTCGATCGTGACCAGCCCGCAGCTTTTGCATGAGTGCGCGGGGCGTCCGGTCGCGCTTTCGACGATCGTGCGCCGCGACGACTTCTCTGCCTGCTCGTTGTACCAGTAGAGGTTTTGGAACGATCCGCCGATCATCATGAACGGCTTTAGGGTGCCGTGGACCTCGACGCGGCCCTGCTCCATCTCTTCTCCGCACTGTTGGCAGTTCACGTCTTTACTTCCTTGTCCCGGTTAGGAGCTGGGCGGCTCCGAAGGTCAGTTGTTGGTGTTTGACGTGTTCGAAACCGGCTTGTTCGAGCATGGTCAACAGCTCGTCACGGGGTGGAAGATAGGCGAGAGACCGTGGCAGATACCCGTACGCATCTTTGTTGCTAAGAAGGCCACCAATGAAGGGCACGACCTTGCCAAAGTAGACGCCGTGGCCGGCCCGCATGACCGGATTGTCGGGCTCGCTCGCGTCGAGCAATGCAATTCGACCGCCCGGCCTGACGACTCTTCCGAGCTCATCGAAGACGGCCTGAAGATCGACGAAGTTGCGAAGCGCAAAGCCACAGGTAACCCCGTCGAGTGCCGAGTCGGGGATCGGCATGTTCATGCCGTCACCTTGTACGAGAGGCTCAGACGTGCGTGCGGCGTCGAGCATGCCGAAGCTGAAGTCGATGCCGACCGAGGAATAGCCTGCGTCTGCAAGCTCCCGACAGAAATCGCCGGTGCCGCTCGCCAAATCGGCCAGCAAGGCGCCCTTCGGCAGGTGGAGCGACTCGATCGCGTGACGCCTCCAACGCACATCTAGACGAAATGTCATGATGCGATTCACAAGGTCATAGCGAGGTGCGATGGTGTCGAACATCGACTGGACTGCTTCGCCCTTTGCCGATCCCTGTGGAAGGGGCTCGCTCAGTAACGGCAGTTCGGCATCAGATAGGTGAGATGCCGCGGGTTCTGAAGTTGACTTCACGATCTCCACAGTACGCGCCAGCACGCGCGATCAGGGGTTCGTTCGAGGGTGAAAGCCGTCTCGCCGCGTTAAGGTCGGCGTGGTGAGTGGACTCTTAGATGGCGGCGACGAGCGCGAAGCAGAGGTCGCTGATCTCGCAAAGAAGGCAGCGCAAGCCGCCTCTATGCGTCGTAAGCGCGTTCGGGAGAACCCGACCGGCATAACAGCCGACGATGTAGACAGCGACGCGTTGGCAGCTCTCGATGACGAACTTGAACAAATTGCCTCGTCGGCGCCGGGTTTTGTGGGTGCGATGTTGTTCCGCGGCGCAGAGGTTCTTCCCTTGGTCAGCCTGATCACGTCTTCGGAAGAAGAAGGCATGCGCCGAGCCCTGATGCACACAGCCACCTCGGTTCGTACCGAGATGGAGATGATCGACCAGAACGCACTGGGAGGCTTCGTCGACTCGGCCACATCAACTACGCGCGGGGCAATTCTGGCCATTGTCCTCGAAGATGACATTCTCGTCGTCGCGATCGAAGGCCAACCTGCTCAACTCGCTGATGCATGGCAGGTGATAGGCACGCGTCGCAGCCTCATGCAGTCAGCTCTGAGTGCACTCATCAACACCCCCGAGGCGTAGCCCGGATCGGTTATCTCGGTTCAGCCCTGTTCGCGGCGCTTTCGCATTTGCTCGGCGTGGGCCTCGAGTTTCTTGCGCTGGTCTTTGCTCAGGCTGTCGATGCCAAATGC
>CAZHUR010000242.1:0-4669 GCA_964535395.1 uncultured Acidimicrobiales bacterium | reverse complement strand
TTCAACTACTGCGGGGATCTCTTCGTCGATGTGAGGCACAAAGACTCGTTGACCGTCGGTGAGCAGCGCAGCGAGATTGATGCGGTCGAGATCGGCGCTGGCGAGCGGACCACCTGCGGCGCGGAGCGCGTCGTCGACACGCCACGAGCCATCGCCAACCACAATCCCGGGAGCGTTCACTGCGCCGGCGACATGCACGACGACCGAGGCGGGTGCTTCGGGCACCTCTGGCACCGCGGCGATGGGTTCGGTCGCTTCGGTCGTTGCCGTGGCAGTGGCAGTGGCTTCGATCGGTTGAGCTAACGGAATGCTCGCCTCGACCGGCGGCTCGGTGGCGACGAAGAGTCGCCAGCCAATGCCCACGACGAAGGCCGCCATGAGAAGTGACAGTGCGACCCGGGTCGTGGCGGAGCGAAACGCGTCAAAGCTGACGCCTCGCATCCGTTCTCGCCACACCTCGATACGAGGCCGTCGATCGGACGCTCGCAAAAGTTCGAGCGGATCGGGGGCTTGTTCGTTCAGCCCAGACACGATGATGTTCCTGTTGTGTTGCAACGACAGGGGAAGTTCGTTGGGGCTGAATCTAACCGGGTGAGAAGGCCTCAGCCAAGGCGGCCAGCCCTAGCTAACTAGAAGAGGGCGCTGGCCAGCTTTCGGCGGTAATCGTTGGTGCGAGGATCTGCGGGGCCCAGCTGGTCGAGCAGTTCGACGTAACGAGCGCGTGCGTCGTCGTCGCCTTTGACGTTGACCAGCAGTTCTTTGAGTTCTGCCTCGATCGCATCCGCCTCAGCAGCGCTCGGCGCAACGACAGGTTCCGGCACGACTTCGCCCGGTGGTGCCGAAATGACCGCGTCGGGAGCGATCGCAGCAGCTGCCGCAGTTGCAGTTGTAGCGGCGCCGGCTTCAGGTGCAGCAGCCTGTTGTGGCGCTGGCTCGCTGGTAGCGGCATCGCCCTCTTCGGCTTCGCCGTCGACCGTGGTAGCACCCTCCGCGGACATGTTGAGCAGGTTCTGCACAAACTCGACCACCTCGGGCTCGCCCTTGGCGCCCATAAATCCGTCGACGACCTTTCCGTCGACCATCGCATAGACCGCTGGGATCGACTGCACTTGAAACGCCTGCGAGATAGCCGGGTTCTCGTCGACATCGACCTTGGCTAGTTCGACAAGGCCCTGGGTTTCGCCAACGACCTTTTCGAGGATCGGTCCGAGGCTCTGGCATGGTCCGCACCACTGCGCCCACAGGTCTATGACCACAGGTACGGTCTTGGACCGTTCGAGAACGTCGGTTTCAAAGGTTGCGTCGGTGATATCTGCCATGGGCTTCTCCAGTACTCGCCGGACCCCTGCAGCGTATCGCCCGAACGCGATCTCGTACCATGGGGAACCCTGGCGTACTGTGAGCAGATGAGTTCACAAGAAGGCGAAGGTTCGAACCCAAACGTTGAGGCGCCTCCCGGGATCGATGTCGAGGCCGTAACGAGCTGGCTAAGCGACACTCTCGCCCAGACCGGCGGCGGCATCGAGGGCTCTCTTTCCTTCGAACAGATCACCGGCGGCCGCTCGAACCTCACCTTTCATGTGACCGACCAGGGTGGCGGCCAGTGGGCCCTTCGCCGGCCGCCGACCGGCCACGTTCTTGCCACCGCTCACGACATGGCCCGAGAGCACAGCGTCATGTCGGCGCTCGCCCCAACACAAGTACCCGTTCCAAAGATGATCGGCCTGTGCGAGGACACCTCGGTTAACGACGCACCGTTCTACGTGATGGAGTGGGTTGACGGCATCGTTGTCAGAGACCAAGCCATCGCCGAGGAGTTCGATACCGCAACGCAAAAGGCTATGGGCATTTCGGTGATCGAGAATCTTGCCAAGATTCACGCGGTCGACATCGATGAGGTGGGCCTCGGAGACTTTGCGAAGCGCACGGGCTACATCGAGCGACAGCTCCGTCGGTGGCACCGTCAGGTCGAATCGACCGACGCCGCACCAGACCAGATCGTGTACGACATCCACAAAGTGCTCGTCGAACGAATCCCAGAGGAGGGCCAGGTCCGCCTGGTCCACGGCGACTTCCGGCTCGACAACGCGATCATCGACCCGACCGGCAACGTGATCGCTGTCCTCGACTGGGAACTCACCACCCTCGGCGATCCACTCGCCGACTTGGGCGCGTTGCTCAGCTACTGGGCACGGCCCGGCGACGAGGTCACCGGCCTTACCGACCCACCAACACTGGCCCCGGGCTTCATCGAACGAGACGAGGTCGTTTCGGTGTACGAAGACGCACTCGGTCAATCCGTCGGCGACGTCAGTTACTACGAAGCTTTTGCCAGGTGGCGCCTTGCCTGCATTCTCCATGGAGTCGTCGACCGCTACCGTGCAGGAACTATGGGCAACGACGACGACTTCGACTTCGAAGAGTGGAACGGACGCGTCGCAGCCCTCACCGAACTCTCAGCCGAAAGTCTCGATATCACGACGTGAAGAAGAAGCTTCTCGCCGCCCTAGGAGGCGTGCTCCTCATCTTGTTCGGGATCGCCGCGCTCGCAGGTGGCGACATCATCGACCTGCCAGCGTGGGCCAACCTTCCCGGCGTCGATGTGCCGGTCGTCGGCGACACCGACGCAATCGACTGTCGACTCTCTCAGATTGGTGACACCGACCGGGTTCGCATCACGATCGTCGACGGTGACGAAGACACCTACGCCGACTACGTCCACGTCTGGAACGCAGGCCAGATCGTCGACCCGAGCGAGATCACCAGGGTGTCTGACGATGTGATCGAGTCGTCCTCAACCGAGGGCATCGTCGAGCAGTTCTACTCGATCTCGATCGAGCCAATCGAAGACGGCCGCGTCTTCTGCGAGTCGATCATCCTCGAGTAACGAGCCTTTAGGCGGCCGAGAGCCCGCCGGATGTGGCCAACTCGATCGCTTCGATCAAACGCTCGGCCAGACGCAGCTGTGCAATGGCGCGGTCTCGATTCTGATCCGGGGTGTCCGCGCCGTAGTAGACATCACCCGACAGGTGGTCGGTCATAAACCTGACTGCATTCTCCGCTGTGAGCAGCGGGCCTGCCAGCAACATCGCTTTCGTCTCCGATGGTTCGAGAGCGTCTCTGTATCCGGCGAGAAAGCCTCGGTTCACCGACGCGATCTGAGACATAAGTGCATCAGGACCGACATTACCCAAATGCCGCGTACTCGACCGGACCAACTCACCAATATCGCTCAGCACAGTTCCGGGCATCGTCGTATCGAGGTCGATGATCGTTCGCCCCGAGCTGCCGATGATGCAGTTTGGACCCTTGGCATCGTTGTGCGCGTTTCGGACGGGCAGCTCGCCCCAAGCCTCATAGGCCGGCGTCAAACGAACGCGATCGACGATCGCGACCAGTTCGTCCAGCGTTTGCTGGCACTCTGCACCACGCCCCAGGACGTCGAGCTGAACGGCACGCTCAAAAGCAGCAACCCGCACATCGAGGTTGTGGTAATCGTCCATGTGTTCGACCAAATCGAGGCCATCGATCGCACAGGCATACCGGCCAAACGAACGGGCGGTCGACTGGGCTTCTTCGTTGGTCATGATCGGCGGCGTTGCTTCACCATCGATATAGCGATAACACCGCCAGAGTGTGCCCTCGTGAGTGGCGATCAAACCGCCCTTGACCGTGCGGACCATGTCGAGCGTCGGCAAGCTGGCCTGAATCTGTGCCCGCGTGATCTTCTCGACATTGGACATCAAGTCGACCGGGTTCGGGAAGATCTCGACGTTCACGTCTTGAAGAACAAAACTGCCCGAATCTGTGGTGACAACGCCGGTCCGATTGATGTTTCCAGCGCTCAAATGGCGCGATGGGGCCGACGGCGCAAGACCGAATTTCTCGGCAGCGATCGATTCGAGTTCTGACAAATCCATTTCGTAAATGTTCCCACCGTGCAGGTAAGGCAACTTCAGAACTCCTATCGGCGTCCGCCACCCCGCAGTAAGCACCTTATACCGTCATCTTCGGCAACGTCAGGTGGACGCAACTACTAGGAGAGCTGATAACCTGCGGTTTCCTAATTAGGGGCTATAGCTCAGTTGGTAGAGCGCCTCCGTGGCACGGAGGAGGTCAGGAGTTCAATTCTCCTTAGCTCCACTCATTCCTGCGCTGTCGGCTACAGGTTCGAGACTGCGCTCGCGCATGCCGCGATGAAGTACGAAACAGCGATGATGCCCACCACAACCTTCGCGATGAAGGTTATTGGGTGCCCCTGCCCCTTGTCCTTCGCACGTGATTCGTAGGTCATGTCGCGACCTTAGTTCACACCACTCGTCATTGTTGCGGAAAACGGCAGCTCGTTTTCCGAAAGCGCGACCTGGCGCCGTCGGCGACCACCTCATCACTATGAGTGCAGCAGTCCCACGAGGCGCCGCATGGCGAGTCGCCGCATGACCACCAGCGTGATGACGAGGTAGGCGAGGTGCCCGAGGGCCGTCACATCAACAGTGCCCCTAGCTAGATCGCGAATCAGGTCGACGCCGTGGTAGAGCGGCGTGGCCTGCACGACGGGCCGTAACCAGGCCGGGTACACGTCGAGCGCAAAGAACGTGGTGCTGAGAACAAACAGCGGCTGGGTGACGAGGAAGAGCAGGTCGAAGTCCTGCCAGCTTCGAGCCCAGGT
>CAZHUR010000241.1:0-4675 GCA_964535395.1 uncultured Acidimicrobiales bacterium | reverse complement strand
GGTTACAGCAATGCCGAGGAGGTCGCCGCCAACGAACAGTCGATCGGGGTCCTCTTGGTCGAAGGTGATCGATGTGATGCGGCCGCCTACCCCGGGTTCGGTGACCTTGGTGAAGGTTGGGCCGAGTGCGGCGGGCTCGTTGGGTGGATCGGGTTCGCCGGTTTCGCGGGTCCCGTCGGACGAGTTGGATTCTTCGCTTTCGACTTCGTCCTCGGACGTGACGGCCGGGTCGGTGGTCGCGGTTGCGTCGCCTACGGGAGCGCTGGACGAGCAGGCTGACGCAGCAATGGCGAGCGCAATGGTTATTGCCACGCGACGGAGTCGGTTCGTGCTCGTCATCGATTGCCGAGAGTACTGCGCCTGCAGGTTAAAGACTCTGCAGCTGGGTCCGCGGCGAAGCCGATCGGGCGGCGCTGTTTACGCTGCTGCAAGGTGGGCCTCGTTCGCTTTCCGCTCGGCCCGCGCCATGTATACCAGTCGACGATTGATGTTGAGTACCACCAGCAGCGTCGCCAAGACGAGCGCTGGCACGGCGGCCGCGAAAGCCATGGCGATCGCAACCGGCAAGTTCGAGGTGACCTCGGCCGGGCTGATCGACCGGTACCAGAGCGAACTGATCGATCGAGAAGCGGCATCGATATCGGCTTGTTGGATGACGATGGCGTTTACCTCGGCCTCAAGGCCGTCGATCAGAAGCTGGTTCTCGCGGAACTGATCAGCGAGCGGAGTTACATCGCTCAGGACTTGAAGCATTCGCCCCTCGAGGGTGCCGACCGGCTCGTTGGTGTCGCTGCGGACGGCGGCGAGTTGGCGGTTGATGCTCGCCTCGGCCTGCGGGGGAGTGATGCCACCAGCGAGATCGATGAGGCGCTCTTGTTCGGTGTTGAGGTCGGCCACGTCTCGCCGAGCTTGTTCGAGATCGGTTGCGACCGTTTCGCCGACGCCTTCGAGCACAAAGCGAACCATCTCCTCGGCGACGATCGTCGATATGCGGCTGGCCTGTCCGCGCTCTCTGGTTTCGATTTCGATCGAGACGACCGATTGGGTGTTCTCGAGGATGCCGATCTCGAGGTCGTAATCCTCGCCGGCTTCGAGCTCGACGCGTTGTTCGATGCGTTCGAACACCGTTGGAAACTCGACCGAGTTCACGATGTCGCTGATGTGGTCTTCGAGGTCGATGAGAGGTGCGTCGAACCCGACGCGGCTGCCGAACACGAACGTGGTCGAGCTTTCGCCTTGGTCTTGTTGCAGTCCGAGCCACAGCCCGCCGCCCGCGGCGAGCAGCACCGACAGAAAAATGATCATGAGCCAGCGTGGTTTGAAGAGCTGGCGCCACACGTCCGGGTGAAGCTGCATCAGACCAATTCCTTATCCGGAATTGCTTCGCTGTGTCCAGTAAGTTCGCCCGCCGCAATGAGGCGCTGAGTCTGACGCCAGTAGGAGTAGCTGAATGCGAAGGCCACCCAGTACGAGATGCTGGTGGTGATCGCAGCGCCGGTCGTGCCGTATGGGCGGATCAGAAATGCGAGGCCGATAGCTGTGGCGATCGCAGCTGCGATCTGACCTTTCGAGGCGGCTTCGGGTCGGTTGAACTGACTGAGGCCGGTGTTGAGCACCTGGGTAACGTCGGTGGCCCATGCGCCTGGCAACAAAATGAGTAGCAGCGGCACAGCGGGTGCAAATCGATCGCCGAGCACGAAGGGGATGATGAACCATGCGGTTGCGGCCATGGCGCTCAAGATCAGAAACGAAAGCACACCGACCTGGCGGAATGACGACGTGATGCGCCAGATGCGCTCGTCGTCGCTTTGCGCCTTGCGAATGAACGGCAGCAATGCTTGGGCCACGCCGCGTGCGATCGGGCTCGACAGCGTGGAAATGGCTGCTGCGACGGCGTAGACGCCGAGTTCGCCGAGGTCGACGAAGGCAACGAGTAGAAGTTGGTCGATGCGCAGGCTGACGAAGAACGACAGGTTGCCTACCCATGCTCGGAGGCTGTAGTGGCGCACGATGGCGAACACTTCGCGTGAGAAGCCCTTGCCGGGCCATGCGTTGGCAGCGGTCAGGCCGATCATCCAACCAATGCCGGTCATGATGAACGTCGATGCGAGTGCGGTGTTGACCGTCATCTGGCCGGTCACGAACAGTACGAGGTAGCCGAGGGTGACGAGGATGTTCGGGGTGGCGAGCAGCGCGTTGAAGCGGAACAGGTTTCCGGTGCCACGCAGCCAGTTGACGCCCGAGAGGTATGGGCTGTTCAGCAGTTGGAGGACGATAAATGCGAAGTACCACCTTTGGAGTGACTCGCCACCTTCGGTGAACGAGTCGCCGCCGATCTGCCACAGGTAGAACGGGATGAGCAGGATGGCGACCGGGATCGCGCCGACCAACGTCATGGTCCACGCCGACATTGCTATGCGGCGATGATCGATGTCCTTTGCGAAATAGGCAGATGCTGCTGGGATGCCGACTTGGAAGGCCCAGCCGAGTACGACGGTGTTTCCGTAGGCCGCAGCGACTGCACCTCGACCATCGTCACCGAGCGCACGCGCAAGCAGGAAGAGGTTTACGAACAGCAGGCCGTTTGTGAACAGAAAGGCCGAGCTAGTGAACAGCGATTCAAATTTCTGGCGATCGAGACCTTTGGCCTTCGCGATCAAACTGCTCATGTGGAGGTTGTTCTCCTCGGACGTATCGGTGCTGTCGTGTACACGGATCTATCCACTATGGCCGCCATTACAGAGCCGTGCATGGGCCACATGGAGCGATCCGAGTGGCCCTTTTCGCAGCAAAACCATGGTCTCACACACCGCCGCCGACGGGTAGGGCAGGCTTCGACGACAAAGGCCACCGCCGATTGGTTGATCGACGGTGGCCTCTGTTGGAGTGGGGAGGGTTCCCCCTTGGGTTGAACTAGCCGATTGGAATGATCTCGAAGGTTCGTCCGTCACCTTGCTCTGCGAACCAGGCTTCGAGCGCCTCGAGCTCTTCGTCGGTTGGCCCGGACGGATCGGCGAAGTCTTGAAGTTCCGCTGGCGGTTCGAGGAACATTTCGGTGAAGGTCACGACTTCGTCGTCGCCCACTGCGAGCACGCCGGTGAACGAGTCGATGCTCGATCCGTCCGAGGTGCTGAGTAGCGTCCAGCTGGTGCCGTCGGCGCTGAACCATACTTCGGCTGCCATCTCCGGTTCGACGAAGTCTTCGTCGAAGGTGGGCTCTGGGAACGCTGCTTCAAAGTCTGCTTCGGTGAAGGTGATGAGGTCCTCGCCCGTTGCTGGGTCGAGCCACACGATGTTTTCGTCGAATGGCCCTTCGAAGCGGACAACGTTGTCCACGTCGTTACCGAGGAGCAAGACGCTTTCGTGGACGACCACGCCATCTGGGCCCGTGAGTGTGGCCGAACCACTGAAGAACTCGATCGACATGGTGTAGCCGTCCTTCTCCAGGTCGAACCCGTCTCCCTCGAATCCGGCGTCGAACGGCTCTAGAGCTCCCTGAAGCTGAACCGCAAAGCCGGCAGGTCCGGCTGTGACCTCACCAAATGGCGAGAACAGTGCGCTCGGGATCGGGCCTTCTGTCCATGTTTGACCGAGGTCTGTGGTGACCGAGGCGGTCATGCCAAACTGGTCTTGGGTCAGCGCTACGATCGTGTCGCCGTTCGAGGCGAGTGTCGCGAAGCCAAAGAACCCATTTTCGGCGGTCGGCGACGTTGCTTCGTTCCACGTGACGCCGTCGGTTGATGAGAATGCTTGGGATTGTCCCTCGTCGGTCATGCCGACGGCCACGAAGCCTGCTGAGGTGCCAGCAACCTGAGCGTCGTACCCATTGATTGGCGAGGGGACGATTTCAAACGGTCCCTCGGCTGGGCCCACGACCATCACGATCTCGGGCATGCCCTGCGAATCGAAGGCAGCTGAGATTTCTTCGAAGATCGGATCGTCCGCTTCAACTCGCAAGACTTCAGTCTCCTCCAACTCGTCGTCGAAGTTGGCATTCTCGAAGTCGCAGGTGGAGACAATGTATTCTTCTCCAGTGAATTCGGTCGAGCAGAGACTGAAGACTTCTTCTTCGGTGAGCAGCCCGGCCTCGAACAGAATCTGTTCCGGGTCGTTACTGAAGTCGTTGACCTGGCCAGCGACCAGAACTCGATCGCCAGACGCCGCGACCGAACTGAAGAAGACAGACTCGGCCTCTGAGTCGGTCAGGCTTGGTAGCTCGACGGTGGTCCAGTTGATCATGTCCGGTGACGTCGCGACGAACTGCGTGGACTGGGGACCAAAGCCGAACGGGCTGAAATCTTCTTCAGCGAATTCCTCGGTGGGGAACTGTTCGATGATCGCAACAAAGCCGCTATCGGTGCTGGTCAACAAGCTCGCGAACGCGTCGCCTTCGGGGAGACCGGTCGTTGGGGTGTTCGTTGCATCGTCTCCGATGCCGAACGTGGCAACGAAGCCTCCAAGTCCATCGTCTTCGAAGTTGGCAATGAAGCCTCCGGATCCAGCGTTGCTGAGCGTGGCGAACTCGCCGTTGGCGAACACGGTCGGTCCGAAACCGACTGGGCTGAGAGACGAGGAAGCGACCGCTTGGTCTTCCATACCTCACTCGGCTATTACCCCTGCAGCTCCGTCGACTGTGTCACCCTCAGCCTCTGAGTCTTCGCATGCAGGTTCGGGA
>CAZHUR010000240.1:0-4677 GCA_964535395.1 uncultured Acidimicrobiales bacterium | reverse complement strand
GTGTTGAAGATCTCAAACAAGATCCACAACACGAAAAGGACCGCTGCTGGACCGAACAGAATCACCACGAACATGTTGAACGTGATCTCTTTGGGCTTTTCCGGTGGCGGTGGGAGCTTGACCGGCGGTGGAGGCTGACGTAACTCATGTTCGACTTCACTCGACATCGCGCGCCTCCTTTGCATCGATCTGATCGGCACTGCTCTCTTGGACGTCACGGCTGTGAATCCAGTTCCCTGAAGAACAGAAAATGTGCGGTGCCAGGGAGCAATCCTCATAGTGCTGAACTCGTAGCTAGGTTCGAGGGCGCCGCTTCGCTCCTGACGCAACTTGAGGCTTACCTCGTAGGTAATTGTCGGGTTCGGCTCGTCAGGACACGATGGGAGCATCGCGAACGAACCTCGATGAGGAGTGCAGATGACCGCTGAAAAGCAGAACGCAGCACGATCGATTGTTGCCGCATATTGCGACGCATGGATGGCGGGCGACGTCCTTGCCGTGCTCGGCTTCTATCACGGTGACCTTGCGCTCACCTGGCCAGGCCGGAACCAACTGGCCGGTGTGCACGAGGGCCAGGCCGCAGCGGTCGACGCGTTGCTTCGCCTACAAGAGCTGACCAACCGCCAACCGCTCGAGCTCGTCGACATTCACCAGGGCCAAGATTCGGTGATGGTCGTGGTGGTCGAACGATGGACCGATCCCGGTAACCCATCACGCAGCGTCGATCTGCGGCGAGCGCTTGAGTTCACCATCGAAGACGACAAATTGCGAACGTGTCAGGTCTATGAAACCGATCAGCACGTCGTAGACGAGTGGATCGGCTGAACACAAAGCGATAGACAGTAAGCAGGGTAAATCAACCCGTACGTATCACTCAGCAACGAATGCTTTACCGCCCTCTCTCGCATGTCTGATTCACTTACCGTCGAGACGCTCGCCGCTCTCATTATGAAGACTGGCCAAAGCCACAAACAGGCATATATCTCTGCAGATGCCATCGACCCTGACTGGGCAATTTGGTATTCGGGATTCTTGCAAGCACAGCTATTCGACCTCGTCGAGAACGTCCCACCTCGCAGCGAACTTGTGCACATGCTCGTGCAGGCCAACATCGACTACCCCGTCGACACCAATCCCGATTGGCTTTTGTCCTATGCGAAAGACATGTTGCCGAGGATCACGGGCTGAGCGTCGCCCGCCATCGCGCACGATGTAGTCACGCTGTCCCGAACTGAGGAAAGCGCTCGATCACTTCTCGCGCCGGCACGATTTCGCGAATTCCAGATACGCCCTCGCCCGCCCACAGGACCCGTCGCTCCATGTTCGATTCGGTGTTATCGATTTCGTATTGCTTACGTAGCTCGTCGAGCTGTGGACCCATTTCCGTTTCGCGACCGGCCCATTCGCTGGTGAGTTCGTTCACGACCGACCGACCCACGTACTGCTCGGGCCATAACGGTCCACGAATGTGGTCGAAGACGGTGCTCTGAACCGTGTCGTCGCCTTTCGACTCGACGAGCTTGGCTTTGGCCAGCTCTGTGTCGTTTGCTTCGAGTGTGCCAGCGAGAGCCGAACCGAGGGCTACTCCCCAGGCCCCGAGCTCGACAGCGGCTCGCAGTCCCTGCTCGTCATTGATCGAGCCAGCAGCGACGAGCGGTGTTTCCGGGAAGGATGATGCGATCTCGGGAAGCAGCCCAAACAGTGATCGACCCTGCCTTCCGTGCCCACCGGCTTCGCTCCCCTGCGCGACAATCACATCGGCTCCAGCGCCGATTGCATTCTCGGCTTCAGAGACTCGGGAGACCTGGGCCACAGCGACGGCGTCGCTCTTTGCAATGGCTGGAAGATGCGGCGCGGGATCGCCGAACGAGAGCCAGACCGCTCGGGGCTGCAAGGCAAGTGCTTCTTCGAGTGCATTCTCGGCCATATGCCAGGTGATCAAGCCAATCCCAACCCGGCACCCCTGCGGCACATGAGCCAACTCGGTTCGGAGAAACGGGAGGTCTCCGTAGCCCCCACCCAAGAATCCGAGCCCACCGGCGAGACTCACCTCCGAAGCAAGCTTGCCGCCAGCGATGCTGGCCATTGGTGCCAGCAATACCGGGGGTTATTCCGAGTGCCTCGCATAGAAGCCGCTGACGTTCTTCACCACTGTTCATTCATGGCTCCCCCGGTCTGCACTGCACTGTAGCGGCAAGGCCTCCGACGAACCTGTGGGTTTTCGATCCTCGGTTCGGACCTTGCGCGGTCGGTTCGAACATTCTGATCAACAACTCAGGCCAACGGAACGAAACTCCCCTATGTCGGACTTTCCATTGCAACTCCCAACAACCGCAAAGGATGCGTAACAGAAAGAAGTAGTCCCATGAAGGAAACCATCGTTGCCCGCAAGTCTCTCGTTCCCGCCGTGCTAGGCGTTGTCGCCGTGTTAGTTATTTTCGCCGGCGCTGCCTCTTCGGTTCCCCTAGTCCGCGCAGTCTTGTTGCTCGGATTCGGTGTCTTCTTCGCAAGAAAGTTGTTCCTCCGGGTGGCTCGGATGCGCCTGTCGGTTACCGATGACAAGGTGATCGTGGTGAACCTCGACGAGCGTGTCGAACTCGACCTGGAAACTGTCAGCATCGACGCTCGCAGGTCACGAGGCCGCTGGTGGTTCACGCAGCATGTCCTGCATCCAGCGCGGACCGTGATGGATGCCGATTACCAGCCAGCCGCTCGCGTATTGTGCTTATCTGACGCTCACGGTCAGAGTGCCAGCGTCGACGTCGCCCCTCGCTACGGCAGCGGGCTCGACACCGTTGCCGAAGACCTCGTCAGCGCAATCGAAGAGCGGCGCCTAGCCGCCTAGTTGGCCACCGCACGATGCTGTTCGTGCGGTGATCACTATTCGCTCGAACCTTCCGGCGAGGGCGACTCCAGCCGCCAGATCGACTGCCCTGGTAGCCAGAGTGGCCCTCGATCCGACTCGTCTTCGTCCACGAGAGCAATAAGTGATCGACCTCCAAAGCCATCAAACACTTCGATGTCTGGGACCTCTGGCAGAGCGGTGATGGTTCCGCTGGGGTCAACATTGAAGACGTCCACCCCGGTCGATTCCCTATCTTCCCAATGAAGTGCCAACGTGATGCCGCCGGAATGTGAGCCCGACCTCACTCTTGTCGTTTCACGGCCGGCCGGTTGAGGCACCTCCAAAGGAACCCATGCTCCGCTGTTAGTCAGCCGCCACAGCGATCTACCTCCCTGGGCCCGCCGCTCGCTGGCGATCAGCATGTCGGTCCCGAGGTGTATTTCCACGTCGAAGACTTCCGATTCAGGCAGTAGCGAAGACTCGAAGGAAACCAGATCCCCATCGAAAAAGGCGTAGTCGGTTGTCTGGCCTGATCTTGTCTCCCCTATCGGCTCCCAAGTGAGGCCATCCTGGGTTGCGAATGCACTCACCATTGGGGGGACTTCCAGGCGATCTCCATTCTCGTCGTCGGTCACCACAAAGCCAGTTTCGAAGACGGTCACGATCGTGTTTCCATCGGCCCAGGCGGAGACGAGAAACTGCGAGCGATCTCCCAAAGGGGTGGTTTCGGCAGGAGGAAACGTCATCGCCTCCCAGTCAGATCCGTTGGTCATTCGGTACACGAGGCCCCCTTCGGTAATCGTCCCTCCGTCGAGGTCGCTAAATCGAGTGCTTTCGCCAAACGCCCAGACTTCACCATCGTCTGTGCCAACAATCGCTGTAAAGAACTCTTCGTAGAAGACACCTTCAGTTGGCTCCCGCGGAGGTCCGAATATGTCGACCGGTTGCCAAGTGATTCCGTCCCTTGATCGCCATATTGCCGGCTTGCTCGTTGGGCGCAGCCCTAGGCTCTCTGCAAACTCGACATTGAGTTCACCGTCGAGAGAGAACTGCTCCCTTCCCGCTGCCCAGAAGAAGCCACCGGATTCGACAACATCGAAGACAACCGGCACGTTTCCCTCGTCCGTGCTTGGGAACGGGTCGGCGAGCTCGACCCAGACTGCGTCCGCCGGAATCGAATCATCGGGTTGCTCAGGTACACCGCCCTCGGTCGCGACCGGCTGTTCGATCAAGCGACCGACAACCCCGATGGCAACGAGTGCCACCAAGATAGCGATCGCAGCGATAGCGAATGCCCGAGCGCGTGAACCTTGCTTGACGTGACTGTCGGACTCGGCACCGACCACCGAATCGTCATCCCAGATTGGGCTGAATTCCATCCAGCTCGGCTCGGACTCTTGGTGTGCCCCGCTCGATGAAACGTCGTCGGAAAGCTCGCTTGGTGTTGAGTCGTTGGTCGCTGCAGCTCGTTCGTAGATTTCAGCGACATCTACAGGTGTAGCGAGCGACTCGATGTGCTCTCTCAGTCGTTCTTCAAACATCGTCACGGACCTCCAGGTCACTACGTAAGCGTTTGAGAGCCCGCTCGACGTGGCTCTGAATCGACGATCGGCTGCACCCCAGAAGCTCGGCGGCCTCGCGATGGGTTAGGCCAAATCCCGACACGAGAACAACCGCCTGACGTTGCCGGGCACTTAACCCGCTAAGCGCTGCCGCCAACTCGATGTCTTCGTACTTGTCCTCTACCGCTGGAGGTTCGGTAGGCGTTTCACGGTTCCTGCTCGCTTGGCGAATGGCCCATCGCTCGGCCGTTCGGTAGACGTAGCCAGCGG
>CAZHUR010000239.1:0-4707 GCA_964535395.1 uncultured Acidimicrobiales bacterium | reverse complement strand
GACGAAGCCATTCGCTTCTACGACCTCATGTCGAGCCTTGCTTACCTGCCGTCGAGCCCGACGCTGTTCAACTCGGGCACCCGTCACGCCCAAATGTCGTCGTGCTACTTGCTCGACTCACCAGAGGACAGCCTCGAAGGTATCTACAAGCGCTACACCGACATTGCCCGCCTCTCGAAATTCGCCGGTGGCATCGGCGTTGCCTGGCATCGCATTCGCTCAAAGGGCTCGCTCATCTCGGGCACGAACGGCCTGTCGAACGGCATCGTCCCGTGGCTCAAGACACTCGACTCGTCAGTCGCTGCAGTCAACCAGGGTGGACGTCGTAAGGGTGCTGCCTGCATCTACCTCGAGAGCTGGCACGCCGACGTAGAAGAGTTCCTCGACCTGCGAGAGAACACCGGCGACCACATGCGCCGTGCACATGGCCTGAACCTCGCAAACTGGGTGCCAGACCTCTTCATGGAGCGCGTCGACAAGGACTGGCAGTGGAGTCTCTTCGATCCCAAGAAGGTCCCACACCTCACCGACCTGTACGGCGAAGAGTTCCGCACCGCGTACGAAGAGGCGGAGAGCCAAGGCCTCTACGAGCGTCAGATCAAAGCACGCGACCTCTACAGCCGCATGATGCGAAGTCTTGCCCAGACCGGCAACGGCTGGATGACCTTCAAGGACGCATCCAACGAGAAGTGCAACCAGACCGGCGCAGCCTCCGACGATGGCACCGCCAACGTTGTGCATCTTTCAAACCTCTGCACCGAGATCATCGAGGTCACAAACCAAGACGAGACCGCCGTCTGCAACTTGGGTTCGGTCAACCTCGGCGAATTCGTTGA
Organism: uncultured Acidimicrobiales bacterium; assembly: GCA_964535395.1. Classification (GTDB taxonomy): domain Bacteria; phylum Actinomycetota; class Acidimicrobiia; order Acidimicrobiales; family SHLQ01; genus SHLQ01. The sequence continues at coordinate 3,871 of CAZHUR010000239.1, read as the reverse complement.
ACCGGACGGCGAGTTCAACTTTGACCGCCTCGCCAAAACGGTGTTGCACGTGATGCCGTACCTCGATCGGGTTATCGACATCAACTTCTACCCAACCGACGAGGCTGGCTACTCAAACAACAAGTGGCGTCCGGTCGGCTTGGGGCTCATGGGTCTCCAAGACGTCTTCTTCAAGTTGGGCCTCGCCTTCGATTCAGATGAGGCACGTGCGCTTTCTGCTCGCATCTCCGAAGAGATCTACCTCAACGCACTCAAGGCCTCAGCAAAGCTCGCCGAGGAGTTTGGTGCCCACGAAACCTACGACCGCACCCGGGCAGCTCACGGCGATCTTCAGTTCGACCTCTGGGACATCGAGCCAACCCAGACCGAGCGCTGGGCAGAGGTACGTGAGCTCGTGGCCGAACATGGCCTCCGCAACTCGCTCATGATCGCAATCGCCCCAACAGCGACGATCGCATCGATCACCGGTTGCTACGAGTGCATCGAGCCGCAGGTTTCGAACCTGTTCAAGCGCGAGACACTGTCGGGCGAGTTCCTGCAGATCAACCGCTACCTCGTCAAAGAACTCCAGGAACGAGGACTGTGGGACGCGGAGATGATCAACGCCCTCAAGCAGTCCGAAGGTTCTGTTCAAGACATCGAGCGAATCCCTGAAGATCTGCGAGAGATCTACCGCACTGCGTGGGAGATCCCAATGCGTTCGCTCATCGATATGGCAGCCGATCGCGGTGCCTACATCGACCAGAGTCAGTCGCTCAACCTCTTTATGGAATCGCCGAGTATCGGCAAGCTCTCAAGTATGTACATGTACGCCTGGAAGTCTGGTCTGAAGACGACCTACTATCTGCGCTCCCGTCCAGCTACGCGTATCAACAAGACCACGACCACTCCAGCAGCCAATAGCCCGACACCAACCGATGGTGGCGAGCCAAAGACCTTCACCGAAGCTGAGGCATTGGCGTGCTCTTTAGAGAATCCAGAGACCTGCGAAGCCTGCGACTAGGCACCGAAATACCCGCTACCCGAGACCAACAACGAAAGACCCCTCCGCAATGGCAATTACCGAGAACTCCTTCGACCCCGCGTTTACACCCGAAACCGAGCTCACCCCCGATAACGCAAAGCATGCAAAGCCGAAGAACATCCTCGATCCAGGATTTGATCTGACCCTCCGCCCAATGCGGTACCCACAGTTCTTTGACATGTACCAAGGTGCGATCAAGAACACCTGGACGGTCGATGAGATTGACTTCTCAGACGACCTGGTCGACCTCGAGCGCAAGCTCATGCCCGCAGAGCGTCACCTGATCGAACGCCTCGTAGCGTTCTTTGCAACCGGCGACTCGATCGTTGCAAACAACCTGGTACTCAACCTGTATCAGCACATCAACGCCCCTGAAGCACGCATGTACTTGTCTCGTCAGCTGTACGAAGAAGCGCTTCACGTGCAGTTCTACCTGACGCTTCTCGACAACTACATCCCCGATCACGATCAGCGGGCTGAGGCCTTTGCCGCAGTAGAGAACATCCCATCGATCCGCAAGAAGGCAGAATTCTGCTTCAAGTGGATCGACTCGCTTGGAGACATCGACCGTATCGAAACCCCAGAGCAGCGCAAGCAGTTCTTGCTCAACCTCATCTGCTTTGCAGCTTGTATCGAAGGCTTGTTCTTCTTCGCGGCGTTCGCCTATGTGTACTTCCTCCGTTCAAAGGGCCTGCTCAACGGCCTTGCGTCGGGAACCAACTGGGTCTTCCGCGATGAGAGCGCCCACATGAACTTTGCGTTCGAGGTAGTCAACACCGTGCGCGCCGAACAGCCCGAGCTCTTCGACGAAGACCTAGAGAACCAGATTCGCCAGATGATGGACGAAGCTGTGGAGTGTGAGCTTCAGTTCGCAGCCGACGTGCTCTCCGAGGGTGTCCAGGGCATGAGCCTCAACGACACGAAGGAGTATCTGCAGTTCGTTGCTGACCAGCGTCTTGGCCAACTCGGCCTTGCACCTGCATACGGCGTCAAGAACCCGTTCGACTTCATGGAGCTCCAAGACGTCCAGGAGCTCACCAACTTCTTCGAGCGCACCGTTTCGGCCTACCAAGTAGGCATCGAAGGTGAAGTCGGCTTCGACGACGATTTTTAACTTTCGCCGCGGAGCGGCATCGGTGCGATGGTGCCCACTCGCATTACGAATAGCCCGAGTCTAATCGGCGACTTGGTCTTCCTTTACGCCACGGATCGCCCAGGCAGCGCCTGATGCACCGAGCACAAGGATCCCGACAATCAATATCAATGTGGATTCGATGGCGATGCCGATTGCGATGAGCGGTGCACCCAACGCGCCCAAGACAAGCGCAAGGGTCTGACTCTTCTTTGGATCGTCAAAAATGTGCACTGTGGTTTCCCCCATTGTGGCTGATGTCTTAATCCAACGTAGTCCTGATGTCGCTCTTCATGCCTCGCGTACCGAAACCGGGAGGACGACAAAGAGAAGTTAACGATGTTGGTCGATCAAGATCGGGTTGCCGTCCGGGTCGGTTATCACGAATGATGCGGGGCCCGATTCGGAGTCGCCCGTACTATCAGCACTGATGGAATCGTTAGCCGAACTAAGCGTTCGCCGTAGATCGCGAACGTCGGTGAACTCAGACAGTTCTGACCCATCTTGGTCCCAGCCTGGATTGAACGTGAGCATTGGTTTTTCGAACATGCCTTGGAAAAGCCCGATGATCGCGGAGCTATTAGAGAGGATCGTCCACGACTCTCCATCTCCTCCCATCGCTGTGAATCCGAGCTTCTCGTAGAAGGTCGTAGAAGCACTTAGATCTTCGACTGGAAGACTGATTGAAAACGCGCCGAGCGACGGCACTTGTTTCGAGGTAGGCGAATCGTTCATACTAGTTTTGTGACCTCCAATTTTGAGGAATCTATCTTTAGCGGAATCTGAAGGGCGTAGAAGGCGGTTGACTTCGTATGGAACGATATTCTGGAGCGGATTGTACGCTCACGGTGGAGACAGAAGCGGCGAGGCGTCTTGAGTGGCACAAGTTGCACGAACTCGTGCTCGAGGTTCACGAACTGACAGATGGGGTGGTCGTCGACCTCCCAGCCGATCGATATGAAGAGATCATAGATCTCGTCGAGCGAGAACGCGAATGCTGCGGCAGCTGGCTGACCTTGGACCTTGCCCGAAAGAAAAAGGTCATCTTGCTCACCGCAACAAGTGAAGATCAGATCGGCCGATCTCAGATCCGTTCGATGGTAGGCCTCACCGAGTAGCCAAACCTGTCTACGATCGGCCCATGACCGATCTTGTTACAGAGCAGCTCACCCAGCTCGGCTTGGACTACGAACTCGTCGACTGCGACCCAGACCTCGCTGACACCGCTGCATTTTGCGCGGCCTACGGTTACGCACCCGAAGACTCAGCAAACGCCATCGTCGTTGTCGGCAAGGGCGATCCGGCGGTCTATGCGATGTGTCTAGTACTGGCAGACAGTCGACTCGACGTAAACAAGGTTGTGCGAAAGAAACTTGAGGTGCGCAAGTGCAGCTTTGCGTCGCCTGAACAAACCATCGAGCTCACCGGCATGCAAATTGGTGGGGTGACCCCATTTGGCATGACCACAGAGCTTCCTTTGTGGATCGATTCTCGGGTGATGGAGCGAGACAGACTGATCATCGGTGGTGGAAGTCGCGACCGTAAACTGCTCGTCCCGCCCGCCACGTTGATTGGTCACCCAACTTCAGAAGTTGTTGAAGGTTTGGCCAAGCCGCGGAGTTGAGCTGACGGGCGCGATACCGTTTTCATATGAGTAGATCGTCTCGATCTCGATGGGTGATCCTCGTCGTGCTGGTTGCCGTGCTGGCTTCTGC
>CAZHUR010000238.1:0-4717 GCA_964535395.1 uncultured Acidimicrobiales bacterium | reverse complement strand
GGCTTGTTCAGAATCTCAGCGGGAACGGTCAGCTTGCCGATGTCGTGCAGCAAGGACGCCCAGCGAAGACCATTTAGGTCTTCGTCGGAAAGACCAATCTGTTGGCCAATGACGTCTGCGTACGCCCGGACGCGCTCGGTATGTCCGCGGGTCAACCGTTCGTGGGTACCGAGATGGGTGACCAGCTGAACGGCTTCTTCAGCAGCGGTCTGTGCCGAGTTACTTAGGCGGAGGTTTGACTCGGCCAACAGGCGTTTTACGGTGCCGGTTCGCAAGGCCAGTGCAAATCGGGAGGGAACCGAATCAGGGAAGACAAGGCTCATGTTCAACAACGCCGCCAGTGGGGTGAGCCGGGTGACGAGTCGGGCAACAACTGCCGAAACTGTGAACGCTACAAAGATCGCCTGAACAAGCCAGAAAAAGAATGGTCCCGTGCCCTCTCCGGCGGTCCCCACAAAGAGCGGGGAAAGGCCGCGAATGGCCAACCAGCCCGCCACGAAAGGCAAGAAGATCTGAACGAAACGCACAGCACGAGCTGCCGCTGGCCGTGGGGCCCATCCTCGATTCTCGTTGCCGCCTGCCGTCATCGCCACAATCTTTCCTGTCGCCTCTCCGCGCAATTCATCAGAAGTGATATCGACTCATTGGGAGGCCGCCTTAAGCCCGATATTGGTGCTACGGCCGCACGGGGAAATGCTTGTGAAGAAGCGTCACTTGAGCGCACATTCGTCCGGTTCGCGGCCCACACTGGAAACATGACCGATTTGGCCGACTCATCCACAGGCGCCGTCGAATATGAGGGTGATCTGGCCCTCGCCGCGTTTAGCGACCATGGCCCGTGGCAGGTCACCCTGGAAGACGCTCGCTGGCGAGATCGCGTCGACACGATCCGATCGGCTGTCGAACGCCAAATTCCGAGTCTCATCCGCCCTACCCGAATCCCCGCAGGCGGTCGCCTTGTCGTGGTTAGCCGGCACCTCGGCGGTGCGATTGCCATGTGGTACCTAACGGGGCGTCGCAAAGGCGGTTCCGCTTCGACCGCTGATGTCTCTCGTCGTCTTCGTCAGGCCGCCGAAGAACTCGGACCTACCTTCATCAAACTCGGCCAGATCATCTCGAGCGGTCAGGGCATCTTCCCGACCGAACTCGTTGATGAGTTCATCAAGTGCCGAGACCAAGTTCCCGCGGAGAGCTTCGAGACGGTTCGGGCGGTTGTCGAGTCCGACCTGGGACAAACCCTCGAGGCCGTCTTTGCCGAGTTCGATCGCGAACCGTTAGCAGCCGCGTCGATCGCTCAGGTCCACCGGGCCGTGCTAGCAGACCACATCAGCCCAGGCGGCGGTGAAGAAGTTGTCGTGAAGGTCCAACGTCAGACCGTCAGTGAACTCGTCCATCAAGACATCAAGGTCTTAGCCTGGCTCGCCCCTTTCCTCATTGGCCGCATCCCGGTCGCTGCGTTGGCAAACCCGCCCGCCCTCGTCGAAGTCTTTGCAGAAACCATCACCGAAGAACTCGACTTCCGGCTCGAGGCGGCGAACATGGTCGACGTTGCAATGTCGCTTCGCCAGCTCGGCCAAACGGCATACGTGATCCCACGACCGCACCCCAAACTCGTAACTCGCCGCGTGATGGTCATGGAAAAGCTCAGCGGTTTCAAGTTTGACGACGTCGCGGGGATCAAAGATGCAGGCATCGACACACACGAGATCGTTCGAACCTCGATGATCGGTTTCCTCGAAGGAGCGATGATTCACGGAGTGTTTCACGGTGATCTCCACGGAGGAAACCTCTTTGTCCAACCCGATGGACGCACGGCACTTTTCGACTTCGGAATCACTGGTCGCCTAAGCGAGAAGAAGCGCCAAGCGTTTCTGCGTCTGCTCATGTCGGGAATGATCAGCGACGTGAAGGGACAACTCGCGGCGATTCGCGACCTCGGCGCCCTCCCACTTGACACCGACCTCGATGTGGTGTTCAGCGACCTAGGCCTCGACCGCGCGCCGATCGATCCAACTGCGCTCACCCCCGACGAACTGATCGAAGAGCTGCAAAAGTTCGTCAAGCTGCTCTTGGGATACGGCGCTCGACTTCCCAAAGAGCTGATGCTGTTTGTGAAGAACCTCATGTTTGTCGACGCTGCTATCGGCACGCTCGCTCCCGACCTCGATTTGTTTGGAGAAGTGACCGCGATTGCAACGCACTTCGCACAGAACCATGGCAAGCGCCTCGCGAGTGAAATGGGCAACCCCAACAAACCCCTCGAGGTGGACCTCACATCGTTTAAAGACAGCATCGGTATCGACCGGTCAGCCGAGTCGATTACCTACAACGATTTGAAGGCTCGTCGGGACCTGATCCACAAGCGAATGCACGACGAACGACCAACGATTTCAAAGAAGAGTTGGAAAGATCGATTCCGCCGCTAGGCACGTCATCGCTAGGCGGGGGCGCACCCCTCTCGCCGAATGGGCCTGTTCGACATAGTGTTCTACCCTTGGGCGGGTGCGCCTAGTAATAGCTCGTTGCACCGTCGATTACGACGGCCGACTCACCGCTCACCTCCCCGAGGCTGAGCGGCTCATCATGGTGAAAGCAGACGGCTGCGTAGCCATTCACGCAGACGGTGGAGCGTACAAGCCTCTCAACTGGATGAATGCACCAAACCGGCTTATCGAGGACGGTTCCGAATGGCGTGTGGTAAGCCCGAAGGGCGAGACCCTCACGATCACTTTGCACGAGGTGATTAGCGATACCAGTCGAGACCTCGGCGTGGACCCCGGGCTCATCAAAGACGGTGTCGAGGCACATATTCAAGAGCTTCTCGCCAACGACCCAACCTCGATTGGCAAGGGTTACAAACTGGTGCGCCGCGAGTACCCAACCGGCATCGGCCCAGTCGATCTTCTGTGTCGCGATGAAGACGACGGCGTCGTTGCGGTCGAAGTAAAGCGTCGCGGCGAAATCGACGGTGTAGAACAACTCAGCCGCTACCTCGAGTTCCTCAACCAAGACCCGCGTCTCTCCCCCGTCCGAGGGGTGTTTGTGGCTCAAGAGATTAAGCCTCAGGCAAAGGTTCTAGCGAGCGAGCGATCGATCGATTGCGTCGAGGTCGATTACGACGAACTTCGTGGCATCGAGTCGCCCCAGCTGAGGTTGTTGTGACCCGTTCGGCCCGCTTGGCGCTTTTGGCTATTGTCGCGGCCCTGCTCTTGTCGGGTTGCGGCGTGTTCGGTGGCGACGCTCCACGCCAAGCCGCAACCGCCGACGTCGACGAGTCGCGCACCGTCCGGGTCAACTCGGGAGACCGCTTTTTTGACATCGACCCGTCTTCACTTCTCGACTTCGAGGGAAATCTCCGAGTCGACGCAAACGAGGTACTCGCGGAGCGAGTCGCCAACCTGTCACTCGGAACCGCAGAGGCCACCAACGCCGGTGTGATCTTCGAGCGAGGCCGCTTCGTGGTGAACCCTTCGATTCCGGGCAGCACTCCCGATATCGACGCCCTCGCAGTCGCGCTGCTCGACCCAGAGACCACTTCGGTCAACATCGAGCTCATCCCGATTCCGGCAGCGGTTGGTGATGACGATGCCGAGGCGTTTGCGACAAGCCTCAATGAGCGTGCGTCCAATGGCATCGTTATCGAAATCGACGGTGTAACCGACCGTCTGCGCTCCACCGTGCTTGGAGAGGCAACGACCGTAGAACGGATCGATGACGACTGGGTCGTATCGGTTAACTACGACGGCATCGCTGACGAGATGGCCAACCTCTTTGCCGAGCTGTCTACCGACGGGGACCAAGCCACCTTCAACGTGATCCCGAGCGAGAACGGCGAAGACCCTCCGACGATCGAGATCTTACCTGGCGAACCGGCACTGATCTGCTGTGGCGAAGAGGCCGAGACCGAACTCGTTCGTCTACTGAGCGGCGAGATAGATGTTGCCAGCCTCGAATTGATCGAAGCAGATGGTGTACGCGGAGTGGCGTGGGCACAAGACCTGAACATCGATGAACTCGTTGGAAGCTTCAGCACGCGATACACCGCCGGCCAGGATCGCACCACCAATATTCAACGGATCGCCGAAATCACGCAGGGCATGATCATCGAGCCTGGCCAAACCTGGTCGCTCAACGAAGAGGTCGGGCAGCGAACCGTCGACAAGGGCTTCGTTCCCGCTGGCACGATCGTCAACGGCCACTTGACCGACTCGGTTGGTGGCGGCATCAGTCAGTTCGCAACAACCCTTTTCAACGCCGCTTTCTTTGCAGGCCTCGAATACGACAACTACCAGTCGCACTCGATCTACTTCAGCCGCTACCCGTATGGGCGTGAGGCGACGATCTCATGGCCCGCTCCCCAGCTCGAGATCTTCAACCCAACTCCCTACGGAATTTTGATCTGGCCAACCTTTACCGCTAACTCGATCACGGTCGACTTGTACTCGACCAAGTGGGTCGATGCCGAACAGACCGGACAGTTTGAGTCTCAAGTTCAAGAAGCGTGCACCCGGGTCACAACCGAACGAACCCGTACATTCCTCGATGGCACCACAGACGTTGACACGGTCTTCGCGATCTACCGCGAAGAGGGCATTGGTTGTGACGGCGAAGAGACGCTCGATCCCGACGCCCCTCCAACAACGACGACCACAACAACCGTCGCCCCGCCCACGGTCAATCCCGAAGCCGAGGCCCCACCCGAGACGAACCCTGGCAC
>CAZHUR010000237.1:0-4729 GCA_964535395.1 uncultured Acidimicrobiales bacterium | reverse complement strand
TGCCGTAGGTGAAGTACGCCTGGGCGTACACGATCGGCACGTTGATGCCGAACTGACTGAGCGGCGAGGTGCCGGTGAAGTCGGCGTGCATGCCGTCGTTGGAGACCGTGAGTTCGACAACAAGGTCGACCGGGTCTTCGTACCCGTCGACGGTCATCTCGTTGCGATACACACCTTTAGCGACCGGAGCGAGTGCAGCCATCGTGGCCTTGCGAGTCCGGTCGAAGATGAACTCGGCCAGGTCGTCGAGGCCGTCAATGTCGAACTCGTCGAGCATCTCGAGCAGGCGACGACGGCCCGTCTCGTTACTCGCTGTGAGGCCATGGATATCGCCGAGGACTTGATCTTGTTCGCGGACATTGTTGCGGAGAATGTTGACGAGGTCTTGGTTGAGTTCGCCCCGCTCGGCCCACTTCATGATCGGGATTCGAATACCTTCTTCGTAGATCTCGGTTCCGTCGGGTCCGTACCCCCGACCGCCAATGTCAACTACATGAGCCGTAGCAGCAAAGAAGCCAATCAAGTTGTCGACACTCCCGGTCGACGACCCCACGTTGCCGTCGTGGTCGCTTCGCGAGCTGCGCTCCCCTCGAGCGCTTGGACCAGCCGCTGTGGGGGAGTGAGGCGGAGCCGAGCGACCATGTAGGTCGCTGCGGACGTCGGGCGGAAGTCCCGACAAAAAAACAGGTGTGCAAACGGTGATGTCGTGGAGGTGGCCGGTGCCCTTCCACGGGTCGTTGGTGATGTACACGTCGCCCGGATAGATGCGCTCGGGGCCGATGTCGTTGATGAAGTGGGGCACCGCTGCGGCCATCGTGTTGACGTGTCCCGGTGTCCCGGTCACGGCTTGGGCCATCATCCGGCCCTCTCGGTCGAAGATGCCCGCAGAAAGATCGCCCGCTTCGCGCACCGAGGTACTGAACGCAGTGCGGATGAGGGTGAGCGCCTGCTCTTCGAGGATCGAGATCAGGCGGTTCCACATGATCTGGTTGTGAACGTCGCTCTTGCTCATAGCCGACCTCCAAGGTGGCCGGATCCTCGGGTAACTCGCAGTGACCCGTCCGATTGCACGACCGCTGTGTGGTGCGAGCCGAGCACCGTTGTGGTTTGTTGTTCGACGATTACCCCAGGCCCAGCAACGGCGTCGCCGGGGGAGAGGGTGCTGCGTTCGACGACGACCGAGTCACTCATCTCGCCGCTCACCGGGTCGAAGATCTTCCGGCTGCGGGTTGGCTCGACGAGGTTCTGTTGCGAGGTCAATTCGAGGGCGTCTGGCAGTTCGAGAACAGAGGCGACTCGAACCGACCAGCTGACGGTTTCGATTGCGAGGTCCGCAATCGCACGCCCGAAGAACTCTTCATAGGCTTTGGTGAAAGTGGCGCCCAGGCCTTCTGCGGCAAAGGCATCAAACTCGCCGTCGGGCAGCTGCACCGGAATCTCCCAGCCTTGGCCCTTGTAACGCATACTCACCTGTCGTTCTATAACCAACCGGGGCTCGTCGGGCGTGGAAACGAGTGTGCCCGCTCGCCCCGGTTCCATCTCCCGCTCTCGGGCCTCCGGCCCAGGCCGCTTGGGCCTTTGGAGCGTGGCATCGATGCCCTGACGCACGAAGGTCTCTGCTTCTTCGGTGAGTTCGGCAAGGACCGTGTTGACCGCTTCGAAGTCGAACGAATCGATCCGGGTATACAGGCTTCGCACCGCTTCGTAAGCAAACGGTGCACGAAGGAAACCAATCGCCGAACCAACGCCAGCGCCGGTCGGGACGAATAGTTCGTCGAGGCCGAGCTTGTCCATCAAACGCGAGGCATGCAGCGGCGCTCCGCCTCCGAAGGCAATCATCGAAAAGCCGGCGAGGTCCTTGCCGTTCTCGACAGCGTGAACTCGGGCTGCGTTGGTCATGTTTTCATCGACGACTTCGGCAATACCAACCGCTGCGGTCTGGTCGTCCATGCCGAGCGGTTCGCCTATGGCTGAGCGGATAGCCGCAGCGGTCTTGGCGGGGGAGAGGGTGATGTCTTTTGCTCCGAAGTTGTCGGGGTGCAGACGTCCGAGCTGCAAGTTGGCGTCGGTGACCGTGGGGTCGACGCCGCCGAGATCGTATGCGGCTGGACCGGGTTCGGAGCCAGCGCTCTGAGGACCGATGCGAATCTGACCCAGTGTGTCGATGCTCGCGATGGAGCCGCCGCCGGCACCGATCTCGATCATCTCGATCACCGGGATGCTGATGGGCATGCCACTGCCCTTCTTGAACCGAGTCGTGCGGGCAACTTCGAAGCTCTTCGCGGTCTGCGGTGTGTAGTCCTCGATAAGGGCAATCTTTGCGGTCGTTCCTCCCATGTCGTAGCTGAGTACGCGGTCTCGGCCGTAGCGCGCAGCGAGGTCGGCAGCGAAGATTGCGCCTCCGGCAGGGCCAGATTCAACGAGGCGAACCGGGAACGCAGCAGCTGTTTCTACGCTGACCAAACCACCACCGGAGTGGATGAGGTAGAGCGGACAGTTCGCCCCGCGGTCCCGCAGCTCTTCGGCCAACTTGAGCAAGTAACTCGCCATCAGCGGCTGGACGTACGCGTTGGCCGACACTGTGTTGAAGCGCTCGAACTCGCGCATTTGCGGAGAAACCTCCGCACTGATCGACACGGAGAGTTCGCGTATCCGGTCGAGAAGCATCGTCCGAAAACGCTGCTCGTTAACGGCGTTTCGGTAGCTGTGCATGAAACCAACAGCCACTGCTTCGTAGCCTCGCTCGGCGATCGTGTCGATCACCGCTACGGCCGCTTTCTCGTCGAACGGCACGAGCTCTTCACCGCGGGCGTTCAGCCGCTCGGGCACGGTGAAGCGGTCGGCACGCTCGATGAGCGGAGTCGGCAAAACAATGTTGAGGTCGTATTGCTCGAAGCGGCCCTCGGTGCGGGTTTCGATGACGTCGCGGAAGCCTTCGGTCGTGACCAACGCGGTTTTTGCTCCACGTCGCTCGATGAGAGCGTTGGTGGCGAGCGTCGTGCCGTGAATGATTTGCCCAACGTCTGCCATGTCGACGTCGTGTTCGGTGGCAATCCGTTCGATGCCGAGCAGGATTCCCTCTTCAGGTCCGCCGTGGGTTGTGAGCACCTTGGTCGACTCGAACGAGCCGTCCGCTAGCTCGATGACAACGTCGGTGAAGGTGCCGCCTACGTCGGCGCCAATGCGAACCAACTTGCTTCCTTCGGACATTAGAGGTCCTCCACCTTTGGAAAGTTCTCGGGCGGGCGAATGTCGACGGTTGCCGAACGTTGCTGGGCGAGCATGCCACCGTCGACCTTGATGATGTCGCCGGTGATGTACGAGGCGTCGTCTGATGCGAGGAACAGTGCAGCGCCGGTCATGTCTTCGGGTTCGCCCACACTGCCCATAGGGATGTTGACTCCGCTGATCTTGCGATACTCCTCGCCCTGACTGGAGGTGTCGATCGAGCCGGGCATCAAGGCGTTTACGCGAATGCCGTAACCAGCAAGGTCGATAGCCATTGCCCGGGTGAGTGCTTCGATGCCGCCTTTGGTTGCGTCGTAAGCGGTGAAGGCTCGGTGCGCTCGGGTCGCTCCTCCCGAACTCATGTTGATGATGCATCCGCCGCCCTGTTTGGCCATGATGCGCGCTGCCGGGTGAGATACCAGGAAGTGGCCGGTGAGGTTTACGTCGACGATGCGACGCCACCATGCTTCGTCGGCTTCGAAGAAGTGGAGCATCGGGCTGACCATGCCGGCATTGTTGACGACGACGTCGATGCGGCCGTGGGCCTCCATCGTCGCGTCGATCATGGCGCCAACCTGTTCGGAGTTCGAAACATCGGCAACTGCGCCCATAGCACTTCCGCCGGAATCGGTAATCGTCTTTACGACCTCGGCGATGTTGTCCTCGTCGATGTCGTTGATCACCAGTTTGCAGTTCTGGCCAGCGAAGCGTTCGGCGATTGCCCTGCCGATTCCCTTACCGGCCCCGGTGACGAGAACGACCTTGCCGCTGAGCGAGCTGTAGGTAGTGGACATAAAGGGTTCCTTAGAGGTCGTTTGCCAGGTGGCTTGTGAGATTGGTTATGGCTTGCTCATTGCGGCGGTAATACACCCAGCCTTTGATGGGCGTGGCGATGATCAAGTCGGCATCGACGAGCACCTTGAGATGGCGCGACCCAGCTGGCTGACTCACGCCGAGTTTGTCGACGATGTATTGGTTGCAGGCGCCGTGTTCGTCAGGGTCGCCGTGTTCCTGAGGAGGAAAGTGTGCGACGGGATCCTTCAGCCATTCAAGGATTTGTAAACGACGTTCACTCGCAATTGCCTTAAGTGAGGCCTCAAGGTCGGCCGTCAATAGGTGGGTAGCTGTCATAGCTACATAACTAACCTGTTATGTGACCGCTTGTCAACGTCACACTTCGTAGTAGCTACCCGTTCGTGAAGCGAGAAACTCGCTCAGGCCGATGTGTTCTTGGTGGAGGAAACCAGACTCGGGGAGTGCCCCGTGAGCGACCATATCGATCACCGCGACGAGCGAGGCTGCGGTCGTCCACGAAATCGCCGTGCGCATCACTCCCGCAATCTCCTTGGGCATGTACGACCGGACGAACTCCTTGCGGACGAGACGTCCGTCGAGGGTTCCCTCAGCAGCGACGTGGACATGAACTACGTCGGCCTCCACCGGGGGCTTTGCTCGGGTGAGAATCTCGGTCGCTTTCGCTCGGTCCTCACGCATCAGCAAA
>CAZHUR010000236.1:0-4733 GCA_964535395.1 uncultured Acidimicrobiales bacterium | reverse complement strand
AAAGGGCTTCGGTGGCAAAGCCCTTGCGCCAGTGCGCTCGATCGAAGCTATAGCCCACCTCCGCGGTGCGACCATCGTCTCCAAGCTTGAGCACGAGATCGCCGTAGATCTCGGTGTCGTCATGGTTTGCAACAGTAAGCACCCACCACTCGTCGACCGGAGGGACCTTGATATCGGCAAGCGCGGCCATGGAGGCCTCGGCCTGTTCCAACGGGTACGGGACGTCCCAATCTTGATGCTGAGCTACGTCAGGATCGTTGCGTCGTTCGAAGAACGACTGGGCGTCGCTAGGCCGGGTTGGACGCAGCAAGAGACGTTGCGTGTCAATCGGCTCAAACATGTTTCCACCCTCTCAAAATGGTGTGGGCCTACCCACAAATCCTCTGGGCTACCCTACGAATTTTCTAGTTTGGGAGGCGTTCGGAAAGATAGTTCACCAGTTGGTCAATAGCCACCCGGTCTTGCTCTCGGCTGTCTCGTTCGCGGACGGTAACCGCACGGTCTTCGAGAGTGTCGAAGTCGACGGTGACGCAGTACGGGGTGCCGATCTCATCGGCTCGTGCGTAACGCTTGCCGATCGATTGAGTCTCGTCGTAGTCAGACATCCACTTACCCTTGACCATGTCGAACACCTCATGGGCGGTCGGCGTGAGCGTGTCCTTCTTCGAGAGCGGCAGCACGGCGACCTTATAGGGGGCGAGGCGTGGGTCGAGTCGGAGCACCGTCCGGGTGTCGTCGTTGACCGTCTCCTCGTCATAGGCCGCCAGCAGAAACGCAAATGCGGTTCTGGTTGCTCCAGCAGCGGGTTCGATGACGTGGGGAATCCACCTCTCATTTGCCTGCTGATCGAAGTATTCGATGCGCTCGCCAGAATGCTTTGCGTGCTGGGTGAGGTCGTAGTCGCCACGGTTGGCAACTCCTTCGAGTTCGTCCCAACCCCATGGGAACAAGTACTCGACGTCGGCAGTGCCCGAGCTGTAATGACTCAGCTCGTCGGCGTCGTGTTCGCGCATGCGGATAGCGTCCTCGGGCATACCTAAGTCGAGGTACCAGGCCATACGCTCGGCCTTCCAGTAGTCGTACCACTGCTGGCTTTCAGTGGGCGGGACGAAATACTCCATCTCCATCTGCTCGAACTCACGGGTACGGAACACGAAATTGCCTGGCGTGATCTCATTGCGGAAGCTCTTGCCGATCTGGGCAATACCGAACGGTGGCTTCTTGCGGCTCGTGTTCAACACGTTCATGAAGTCGACGAACATACCCTGTGCTGTTTCTGGGCGCAGGTACACCTCATGGCCCGAGCCCTCGACCGGGCCGGCGTGGGTCTTGAACATCAGGTTGAATGCACGAGGCTCGGTGAAGGCCCCCGACTTTCCACACTCGGGACAGGTGTTCGGATCTTCGAGTTTGTCGAGGCGGTGACGTGTGTTGCAGTTGGTGCAATCGACGAGCGGGTCGCTGAAGTTCGCCAAATGGCCGGATGCTTCCCACACCGCAGGCGGCGAGAGGATCGCTGCGTCGAGGCCAACCACGTCGTGGCGCATCTGCACCATCGAGCGCCACCACTGGTCTTTCACGTTACGAAGCAAGAGCACGCCGATCGGCCCGTAGTCGTAGGTCGAGCGGAACCCGCCGTAGATCTCGGCGGACTGGAACACGATCCCCCGTCGCTTAGACAGGTTCACGATCTTGTCGAACAATTCGTGGGTAGGCGCTTGGCTCATCTGAGTAAGGCTAGTGGTCGAGATCTGTGTTCTGTTGCCCTTAGAGTTCAGACGTGACGACCGCCTCAAAGAACCAGCGTGTGTTGCCTGGCGACAACCGAGCGCTCGCCTCCGTAGCGGGCCAGTTCTTCATAAACGGTGCTGTTCTCGCGTCGTTTGTTCCAAGGCTTCCAGGCATCCGCGACAGGCTCGATGTCGACCTTCGAACCATCGGGCTCTTGATCTCGCTTGCGACCTTGGGTGGGCTTCTCGGGAGCGTTGCGGTCTCGCCTGTTCTCGACCGCTTCGGAACGAAGATCACGATGAGCAGCGGCGCTCTCGGATTGGTGATCGTGTTGCCACTCATTGGCTTCGTGACCGCCCCGTGGCAACTCGTGCTGGTGCTGGGCGCATTGGGAGCCGTCGACGTTTTGACCGACGTGGGTATGAACGTGCAGGGCTCGGCAATCTCAGAACGCCGCGACACACCGGTGATGAACCGCCTGCACGGTATGTGGAGCCTTGGCACGGTCGTGGGCGGAAGCATCGCCTCGCTGATGGCCTGGCTCGGCGTTGGTCTGCAGGCGCACCTCATTGGCGCATCGCTCGTACTTCTGGTCGTGCTGGTGTGGCTTGTGCCCGGCCTGCGCACCGACCACGACACTCCCGCACAAGACGCCCAAGACCAGGTTGGGGGAACGAAGGCATCGGGAGTGGTAGCGATTTTCCTGCTTCTTGGCGGAGCCGCCATCATTCCCGAGATGGTCAACAGCGATTGGGCTGCGTTCCGTCTGACCGATGACTTGGGCGCCTCTGAGAGTGTCGCAGCGCTGGCCTTCGTAGCGTTCACTTCAGGCATGGTCACTGGCCGGTTCCTCGGTGACAGCATCGTCGTGCGACTCGGCAGCTACACGATGCTGCGGGCCACTACTGCGGTCGCCGCTGTTGGCGTCGTGATCGCCACTCTGATTCCGGCTTTGATCGCTGTGTTCGTTGGACTGTTCATTGCGGGCTTGGGCGTCTCGCTCATGTTCCCGCAGCTCTACGACAACGCAGCGAAGGCCAAACAACCCGGCCCCGCTCTCGGCGGGCTAACCGCAGGCAGCAGGCTGACTCTTCTCGGAGCGCCGGCCATTGTTGGTTTCCTCGCCGACACCGACGCGTTTTCGGTCGGTCAGGCGATCGCGCTGGTCACAATCCCGGCAGCCCTAGCGCTCTTGTCGCTCACCCCAAAGCCCTCGGCTACCTAGATCTTCTCTAGGACCGTGGAGGATCGGAGGCGGCGTTCGAGGTTGTGCTCGAGGAGGCGTGTGACGATGCTGTCGAACTCTTGGGTCGCTGGTGAAGACGGCTGATTGAGCACCACTCCGAGTTGGCCGCCTAGCGCCAGGTGAAACAACGCGGTTGCTTCGACGCTGATCGGGAACCCGCTGCGACACGACGAGCATGTGGTTCCGCCATCGATAATCGAGAAGTGCGTGAGGTCGCTTTGGGCACCGCAGTGAACACACACATCAACCGACGGAGAGAAACCGGAATGACTAAGCAGCTTGAGGAAGAAGCCTGCGACCACAAGATCGCTCTCGGACGATGAAACCGTGTGCAGCGCCCGGGCGAGCATCACATACAGCGTTTCATTTGGTTCTCGGTCGGGCGAGACCACCTCGACGGCTTCGAGCATGGCCGACGCACGAGCGAACAGTTCGAGGTCTTCACGAAGGGGACGAAAGCGGTCGATGCTCTCGACCTGGGTCAGCGTGTCGAGTTCGCCCTTGCCTCGGTAGAGCTGCACCTGAATATGGTTGGTTGGGTCGACCTGCGCCCCGAACTTGCTGCGGGTCTTGCGAGCGCCCTTGGCAACGCATCGAACCTTGCCGTTGCTTTGGGTCATCAAACTGACGATTCGGTCGGACTCTCCAAGCTTCCATGTGCGCAGCACTACCGCGTTGTCGCGATAGAGGCCCCGAGAGCGCTCGCGGCTCACTATGACACCCCGCCGTATCGACGTCCGCGCTGGTGATAGTCCTCGATCGCTTCGGCCATGTGCTCTCGCTTGAAGTCGGGCCACAGCGTGTCGGTGAACCACATCTCTGAATAGGCAAGCTGCCACAACAAGAAGTTCGACGTGCGGTACTCCCCCGACGTGCGGATCATCAGATCGACCTCGGGCATGTCTGAATCGTAGAGATGGCGTGCGATCATCTTCTCGTTCACCTTGTCAGGGGACACGCCAGACTCCATCAGACTCTTGACCGCATCGGCAATCTCGGCGCGACCGCCGTAGTTGAACGCAATGACCAACGTGAGAGTCTTGTTGTTCTTCGTCAGCTCGGAGGCCTCCTCCATGCGCTTTACGAGACGTTTTGGCACCCGCCAGTCGTTGCGGCCCACAAAACGGATGCGCACGCCCATTTCGTTCAACTCGTCCTGGCGACGCAACAAGATGTCGTCGTTGAAGCCGATCAAGAACTTGACCTCGTCTGGCGGACGCTTCCAGTTCTCGGTGCTGAAGGCATACACGGTGAGCCATTCGACGCCGAGCTCGATTGCGCCCTCTACCGCTTCGAAGAGTGCGTGTTCGCCCATCTTGTGGCCTTCGGTCCGGGCGAGGCCCCGCTGCTCGGCCCAACGACCGTTGCCATCCATCACACATGCAATGTGTCGGGGAGGCGCAAGTTCGCTGCGTCCGGGAGAAACCATCCTCGCAAGCTAACATGACCCGTCATGGGTTTGAGCGAGCGCGCCGAATCGACGCTCGGTCGAGTTGCAGAACAGTTGCCGAATGGTGGCGAAGATCGGCCTGGTCAGCGTGAGATGACCGTTGCGGTCGCCGATGCAATCTCTGGCGAGAAGCACCTGGTCGCAGCAGCGGGCACCGGCACTGGCAAGTCACTGGCATATCTCGTTCCTGCGGTGTTGAGCGGCAAGCGGACCGTCATTTCGACGGCGACCAAGGCTTTGCAGGACCAGCTGGCCAACAAGGACCTCCCCTTTCTTGCCGAGCATGTAGACGTGCCGTTCGAATTT
>CAZHUR010000235.1:0-4741 GCA_964535395.1 uncultured Acidimicrobiales bacterium | reverse complement strand
GTTACATGACGGTGGCGGCTGTTCTCGTAGCGATCGCCGCTAATCCCGTGTCCGGTCTCGATCTCGATCTCGTCGACACTGCGCATGTCCATCCGGGAAGCGAGCGCTATCTGAAGGCCAACAACTTTGCTCATAGCTCCACGTTAGAGGCGTCTGGGCTGCGAGCGTTGAGCGTTCTTTCCACATTACGAGCCAGCGTCACCACGCTCAAAGACTCAGCGTGACCGTACTCATAGCTACACTCTATGGCCATGGTCCTGTCCCCTCAATTCCCTGAACTCTCTGCGCTCGATGTGTTTGCCTCGGTGATACACCACGGAAGTTTTGGCAAGGCCGCCAAGGCCCACGGCATTGCTCAACCGTCGGTCACCAGTCGTATCCGCAACCTCGAACGGCAGCTCGGAGTAGTCCTGTTCGATCGCAGCCCAAACGGGTCGACGCCTACCCCCGAAGGCGTCGTGGTGTCCGGATGGGCAGACGCGATCCTCCTCGCCGCCCACGAACTCGAGGCGGGCCTCGTTGCACTCAAGGCTGAACAGTCGGGCAACCTTTGCATCGCAGCCAGCTTCACAATTGCCGAGTACCTTCTGCCGAGTTGGCTGACGCGCTTCACCCGTGAACATCCGAACGACACCGTTTCGCTCGACGTCAAGAATTCGACCCAAGTCCTCGAACACCTCGCCGAAGGCCACGCTCATCTCGGGTTCATCGAGACTCCACTTGATGCACCATCGATGAACCAGGCGATCGTCGCGACCGACGAACTCGTCACCGTCGTGCGGCCAGATCACCCCTGGGCAACGAAGGCTTCGATCGACATGGCTGAACTTGTCGCAACTCGACTGGTGATGCGAGAGAAGGGCTCGGGCACGCGAGAGACGCTCGCTCACGCGGCATTACAGGCTGGATACGTTGCACCCTCGTCTGTTCTCGAGCTTGGATCAGCAGCAGCTGTCCGCAATGCTGTTCTAGACGGCACTGCCCCGACCGTCATTAGTCGTCTAGCGGTGGCCGATCAGCTGGCACTCGGCCGACTCTGCGAAGTCAAGGTTCGCGATCTAATGATCAAACGGGAGCTACGAGCGGTGTGGCCAAAGGGCAGAGCACTGTCCCCTCTAGCCAAGAAACTCTTGGCCGAGCTCAGCTAGTCCCCAGAACACGGTCAGCGGCGACGCCAACAGGTCCATGCAGAGAGGCCCTGGACCTGTTCGATGTGTGCGGCCATGAAGCCGTTCAGGACCGGCTGGGTAACTCCGGTCTCGAACGCCACGCCGAACATCGATGCAAAGGTGCTCGACCACACAGGGCGATTGATCTGAGCGCGTCCCCAGTCGTCGGTGAAACCAACAACGGTGTCTCGATCGGCTTGGCCACCGGACTCACACGGGAGGATGGTGTTGTGGAAAGAGGAGAGGTTGCCGCCGCCGCCGAGGATGTAGCCCTGATCCCAGGCTGCTTGGGCATCAGCCTCGTTAGCGGGGTTGCCGAGTTGACCTGAGAGCTGCACCGCCTGCTGTTCAGCAGTTCCGGTGAGTTCAACCGGTTCTGGCTCAGGCTCAGGAACAGGTTCGGGAGCGGGCTCAGGCTCCGGTTCGGGAGCGGGCTCAGGCTCCGGTTCGGGCTCAGGCTCAGGTACGGGCTCAGGCTCTACTGGAGCAATAGCGAAGGAGATGTTGGGCTGGGCTTCGATCGATGATGACGCTGATTCGATCCGTGCAATTGCCGCCGCGAACTCTTCTTGAGCTGAACGAACCGCCGCCAGCTGTTCGTCGAGGTCTGCCACGGCGTCATCGGGCGGCGACTCCAACTCCGAAGACTGTGGCGATACTGGCTCGAAGGGATCAGCTGGGGTGGCATCGTTGGACGGATCATCTGACGAATCGAACCCAGGGGCGAAGATTGCAGCAGCTCCGAGCACTGAGGATGCGCCGCTACTCGGGGCATCGCTCTCGGGCACCTCGTCGACTGAGGCCGCGCTGACCGAAGCGCCAAAGATCATCACTGCAAGAAGCGCCACGAAGACAGCTCGTATTACAGGACGTCGTTTTGGTGTAACGGAATCGTAACTTTTAGACACAGCGGCACAGAATAGACACTTACAGCGCCGATGCCACCACTGAGGGACGTGCGGATTGTCACGTCTTGTGGCAAACCCTTGTCAAATCAACACTGGGCCCGGAAGGAGGCCATGAATCTCAGCTCGTTTGCACTAGGCAAAATCCGATCATTTCGGTCGCGCAGTGAACGGGAGTCCCGACATCTCGCCGGTCGACCAATCAGCCACAAAGCGATAGCGATCGCCGCGAATCGTGGTCGTACGCCATTCGATCTTGCGACCGTCATGTTCGCCAAGGCGTTCGAGAAAGAAGGTCGCGTCGTTCCGCTTCAACCCGAGTCGCTCACGATCAGAGAAACTCGGGAGAACCGGCGTCAGGCGCTCCCAGCCGCGGTTGGGGCGTGGCTGACCAATGCGTTCAAGTTCGTCGTAGAGAGCGGTTCGGGAGAAGTCAGCATCAAAGAGCGGTTTCGCAACATCGAGCGGCATCCACGCCCGATCGACTGCGAGCGGAGCATCTCCGGCCAAACGAAGCCGCTCCAAGTAAAAGAGTTCCTCGTCCTCGGGCAGGCCAAGATTCGACGCAGCGGTTGCATCGGAGCGCTTCTCGATTTCGAGAACCTCACTCGTCTGCTTCACACCGGCAGCCTCGATCGAGGCAAACAAGCTGTAGAGGCCTCCCAAGGGCTGTTCAAACTCGGCTTTGTTGACGACCGTGCCGCGTCCGCGCTCTCGACGCAAGATCCCGGTCTTGTTCAGATGGCGAATTGCTTCGCGCACGGTGTGGCGGCTGACATCGTATCTGCTCACCAATTGCGCGTCGGTCGGGAACCCATCGTCGAAGTCGCCAGCCTCAAGGCGGCGGCGGAGCTCAGCTTCGAGCTGCGCCCAGAGCGGCAGGGGACTCGAGCGATCCAATGTAAAACTCATCGGAGAGAGCATAGACAGCTACCGGACAAATAAGGCGATTTGTATGATGTAAATCTTTTAGATCGACGTCTCAGGTAGCGCACTCGGATTCTCCTACCTCTTTGAAGTACGAACTTGTCTCATCGAAGTCAACGAAATAGTCAGGCGCATCAACAGGTGGAGGCATGACCGCAAGATCGGCGAGGTCCTTTGCGATTTCACTCGCTCCGCCAACCCGCTCTAGCCAGAGTGGAAACGTCTCGTTCACCTCGCGCTCGCTCTGATACCTCTGCAGCACTCGAACCGCAGCCGCTGGGGCTGCCTTTGCCGGTAGACGCAATGCCTTCGAGCCAAACTCGGCTCGTTCGTTGCCAACGTGGCCGCCGAGCAGCATTTGGTAGCCGGGAGCGCTGGCACCGTGCGCTCGACGTTCGACCCCGAAGAAACCAATGTCAGCAGTGTGATGGTGTCCGCACGAATTGGTGCAACCGCTGATGTTGATTCGCACGCCGGCTACCTCGGCCAGGCCATGGGCTTCGAGTTCCTCACCAATGGCCGATGCCAAGCCGCGAGACTGAGTGACCGCGAGTCCGCACGTGTCGGCGCCAGGGCACGACAACACGTCCCGGACCAGTTCGGCGCCGGGCTCGGCCATGTCGAGATCGGCCAAGCGGTCATAGAGGTCCGCGAGTTGCTCGTCGCGTAGACCTCGCAGGATGAAGTTCTGGCGGTTGGTGCATCGAACCTCGACGTCGAAGTCACGAACGATGGCGGCCATCCCGTGGAACTGATCGACGGTAATGTCACCGAGCCGGCACCAGGCATATGCCGAGACCGTGTCGTTGGCGACGCCGCGCACGACGTTCGCCGCCTCCCAGCGGTCATAGGGGGTCTTTGCACCGAAGGCCACGTTGATCCCCTGGCCAATCGCTGTGACGGGCCCTGTGCCACGACCCGCAGGAGCATCGCCATGGTCGAGCACGGCTTGTGGGAGACCGCCCGGCCAGGTAGCAGAGGCGGGCAAGAGTCTGCGCGCGGCGAGGATGCGTCGCTGGGTTTCCTCCCAGCCAAGCTCACCAACGACCCACTTCATTCGGGCGCGCAACTTATTGGCCCTGTTGCCGGTCTGTTCGAACACGCGCACGATCGCCTCGATCGTCGGCAAAAGATCCTCTTTGGCTGTGAACTCTTCGACGGCGAGGGCTGCGTGTGGGTTGGCCCCGAGTCCACCCGCGACGAAGACGCGGAATCCTGCTTCGATCGTGCCGTCGCTGCGCGTGCGGGTTACCGCGATCACTCCGGCGTCGTTGAACAGCGCTTGACCGCAGTCGGTCTCACAGCCCGAGAAGTTGATCTTGAACTTTCTAGGTAGTCGCTGCCCGAGGGGGTTGCGAATGAAGTAGTCATTTGCTGCTTGGGCCCATGAGCTGATGTCGAGCACCTCGTATGGGCATGCCCCTGCGAGGTGGCAGCCCTGCACGTTACGGATGGTGTCGCCGCAGGCTTCGCGGGTGCTCAACCCGACCGAACCGAGGTGCTTCATCACCTCGGGAATCTTCTCGAGCTGCACAAAGTGCATCTGGATATTTTGACGTGTGGTGATATGACCCCACTGCCGCGAGTAGTTCTGGGCTACCCAGCCGAGCATGTCCAGCTGATCCGCGGTGATCGATCCGTAGGGCATTCGTACCCTGATCATCTGGTTCCGGCCGCCTTGGCGCTGCCCATAGATGCCGTTGGTCAGGCGGAACACCCGAAAGACGTCTTCCTCGATGT
>CAZHUR010000234.1:0-4742 GCA_964535395.1 uncultured Acidimicrobiales bacterium | reverse complement strand
ACCGTGCCATGGCATTGCGGAGCTCCAAAGGCAGGTTCCATCCTGGGTCGCGTTCGGTCAAGAGTTCAAAGTCGGTGCGAGCGCTACGGCGACGATCAAAGTCCGAAACGTCCGATTCAGGAACGATGAAGTTGATGAACAGAGCCTCGACTTGCTCCTCTTCCTCGGGGGTAGCGTGTTCGCTGACGAGGTCGAGAAAGCGACGCCAGTCTTCCCCAGGGCTCAGTGGTAAGAACTGCGATGCTTCGTACGCGTGGCGGTTTTGATCGGCTTGCGCGAACACGGCCTGCATGTCTTCGAGGCCGATCGCTTCGGTGATCGATCGAACGACGAACCAAGACGCGTCGTAGGCGTAGGCCTCGCGATCCTGGAACTCCTGAGAGTTTGTTGCGCCGGTCCCCGACGAAGTCCATTCGGCCAAGGGCAGTGAACCGCGGTTACTCAACTGTGGTTCGGAGGGCGCCAGTTCTTGGTCGGAATCGAGTTCGCCTTGTGTTCTCCAGGTGAAGTCCTCGGCCAGACCTTCACTGATCCAACGGTCGATGAAGAGATCACTGTTGAACCAGGCATGGCTCAATTCATGGAGCATGACGGTCTCGTTGAGGACATTGCCGATGTCGATTGAGGTGTCAGCCTCGTCGTACCATCCGCCGTAGCCGAAGAAGTACGGCGTTGCAGACTCGTTGACTTGAAGCGTGCCCTGATCTGGAATTCCAAGTCCGATCTGCGCTTGGAGAGCGGGCAGACCGGTGGTGATTGTTTGATCGGCAAAGTCGGCCCAGACGCGGTCGCCGGGCCAGTAGTTGATCTCGATCTCTTGGCCAATAACGTTGAGCTCGCGCCTTTCCAACCTGCTCGAGTCGGTGACTACGACGTATGCGAATAGATCTTGGGGTCTTGCGAAGTTGATTGGCTCATAGATGGCGAAACCATCAACTTGATCGACGCGGCGCAGCGAGTCGCCAATGTCGTTGAGACCCACACCGACCGGCACCCGCAGTTCGAGCGAGCCTTGGCCTGGATCTGAGTTCGACCACAGCGGGAACGACGAGTAGGCGGCATTGGAGATGAAAAGCCCGTCGCCGCGAGGATCGCCAGCTGGCAGTTCAAAGCTGATGGTGACGTTTCGGCTCTCGCCCGATCGCAATTGGCTTGGGAGCGCAAATTCTCGCAACTCAAAGTCATCGTCGAGTGGAGTGACGGTGCTCGAAAGAGATGCTCCTTGGGACGTGACCGTCACGTTTTGTGCGTCCACCGGCACGACCAAGGGGAGCGAATCGAAGAAGGAGAAGAAGACGGTGTTGCCTTCGACCCGATCTACTGTCGTGTTGACCATCGTCGCTGAGGTTTCGACGAGAACGATGCCGTCTTCGACGGTCACGACCGTTTCCTCGGAGTAGCTCAGCCCATTCGTTTGCGCGCCGATCGGTGCCATGCCCACCAAAGACACCAAACCAACTAATAGAGCAACTATCGCCCCGCGATACACATCTCTATAGTCGGCGGCGAAATCGGCTGGCTTAACGTCGGCTACGCCGGTTGTTCGGTGGGCTCAGCGCCCTCTTTACCCTCGCGCTGTTGGTAGTAACCCAGTATTTGCAGTTCGGTCGCAAGATCGACCTTCCGGAGCGGCACCGATTCGGGCACCTGAAGCACCGTCGGCGCGAACGTGAGGATCGAGCGAACTCCAGCCTTGACGAGGGCGTCTGCAACCACTTGAGCCGCCTCTGCCGGAGTTGCGATAATTCCGATGGAAATGCCGTGCTCCGCAACAACTTCTTCGAGATCATCGAAGCCGCTGACCTCAATATCTTCAACGGTTTGGCCGACTTTGTCGGGCAACGCGTCGACCAGCGCAACGATCGGAAATCCCTTACTTTCGAAGCCGCCGTAACGCGCCAACGCTTGACCCAAATTTCCCATACCGACAATGACGACAGGCGCTTCTTGGCCGAGTCCTAAAGCGAGGTCGATCTGACGCAGCAGATGTTCGGTGTCGTAGCCAACCCCTCGCACTCCGTAGGTGCCCAAATAGCTGAGATCCTTCCGTACCTTGGCCGCGTTGACCCCGGCCAGTTCTGCAAGGTCGGCCGAGCTTACGGTTGCTCGACCGCCGCCGACCAATTCGATCAACGACCGCCTGTAAATCGGCAGCCGCGAGACGGTGGCATCGGGTATGTCTCGAACAGAACTCACACCGCCAAGGTACCCCTTGTGCACAATCGCACAAAGTCTCGGTTCCGTTAAGACCGTCGCGAGCGCCCAATTTGGTCAAAACGGTGCCCACAGGGACTCAAAAACCACTAAAGGTAGTATTCCTTTGCTTCCGACACATTATGTGTGAATGCGTCGGACCTCACCCGTAGCCCATTTCGGGCAGAAAACGCCCTCAAGGCTCTCGCCATTTGGGTTGTTCTTATGATGGCCGCTGTCGGCGTCGCGCCAACCCCTGTGGCTGCGCAATCGGCGTCGGACGAAGCCTCATTTATAGCTCTGATCAATCAGGTTCGAGCTGGACGGGGCCTTCCTCCACTCATTCAGAACAACGAGTTGACGAGCCTCGCTCGAAGCTGGACCCAGTCTCAGAGCAATGGTGTATGCCCGGGTGATGACTTCATCTGTCATGCGAGCTCACTAGACGCCGGCGTGACTCAACCCTGGACAAGGCTTGGTGAGAACGTAGGAACTGGCCCAAACGTGAATGACGTGATGGATGCCTTCATTGCGTCACCGGGCCACTACGCAAACATCATCGACCCCGCGTTCACTCATGTCGGCGTTGGTGTTGTGTGGGACGGCGCCCGCCTCTATACGACGCACAGATTTATGGCGCTTAGTTCCACCCAGGCAACGACGACGACAACCACGACAGCTCCCGCCGCCACCGCTGCGCCAACCCCGACCACGACAGCTCCCGCTACCACCGCTGCGCCAACCCCGACCACGACAGCTCCCGCTACCACCGCCGCGCCAACCACCACGACAGCTCCTGTCGTAACCGCACCGGTTGCAATACCCTTCGTTCCAGAAACCGAGAACGCACCTGAACCCCCGGTGGTCAACATTGCGCCAGAGCGAGCAGCTGTGCTTATCGGAGCGCTCGCCGAGATCTCCGGATAGGAGCGAGTAGCGGCGCCCTTAGCGGGGAGAAAGGTCGACTGGGGTACTTACTCCGGGAGGGCCGTCAAGCTTGGTGATTCGAAGCTCATCGCTAGCTGAAAGCCCGAGTTCGATGGCGGCAGAAGTGCCGTTCATGGCGAGTGAGACCAGACCTGACGAATCGGTGATCGCCCCGATTTCGCCGGTCCCGAGGGAACGATACGCATCGCGCAATCCAACGGTTTCGATCCTGGTTCCTACGGTTACCGAGAACGGATCGCCCCATTCGGCGAGGTCGTCGGGACCGATGTTGAGTTGAGCGTTCCCGTAGCGGTCGATCCACAACACCTCGACCACGAGTGCGCCGTCCTCGGCTTCGATCACGGGCAGGAGGCCTGGGATAAGGACCGCAGGTTCAAGCAGCGGGCCGAGTTCTGCAAGGTCGACCCCGTTGCTGAGGTGGGCGGCCACCGGTGCGAATACGTCTCGACCATCAAACGTGCTGCCCATTTTGGGGAGCTGGTAATCCTCGACTGTGAGCTCGACTGCTCGACTTGCTCCGCCGACCATCGCAACAGCGGACGCCAGGACACCGTTGTCGGGACCGACCAGTACAGATGCCCCGTCCCCGACTTCCACAGCTACGGCCTTGCGGTCGGTGCCAACGCCAGGGTCGACGACCGCAAGGACTACACCTGGGCACAGATACTGCACCGAGCGTGCAAGTGCGAGCGCTCCTGCACGCACATCGTGGGGCGCTATCCCGTGGGTGACGTCGACGATCCCAACTTCGGGGGCGATCGATCGGATCACGGAGTGGACAACACCAACAAACTCGTCCTGGTGGCCAAAGTCTGAGAGAAAGGAGATCGTCGAGTAGCGCACGGCTCAAAACTAACTGAGGCCGGGCCGAAGCCCGACCTCAGTCAACAAGCAAAGCCTTGTACGCCAGATGGTGTGTGAGCTGCCTTGGACTATCCAACCTCGGTGTAGCGATCTCCAAGATAGAGATCGACATCGTCTGGCCGGAGCCTGTATGACCGCCCAACACGGATTGCGGGCAGTTCGCCTGCCTTGATCAGTCGGTACACCGTCATGGTCGATACTCGCATGAGTTGTGACACCTCTGCGACCGTCATGAAGTGTCGACGTCCATCGAATTCGCTCACTTTTGGGCTCCTTCTCCGCCTGCTGTTCTCGAACTTAGGGGATACCCACCGAAACCCAAAACCGGGGGAAAATTATCGCGATTCCGGTGGTCAATCGGAGGCTAATTCGATCGATCGATCGGTCGCTGCGGCTACCACTCGGTCGACTATTCCGAGGAAATCTGCCTCTGCGAACACGGCCAAACCCGCTGCGGTGGTGCCTCCCCGGGAAGTGACGTTCTCCCGAAGCACCGCTGGGTCCTCCCCCGAGTCTGACAGCAATGTGGCTGCGCCAAGAATGGTCTGACGTGCGAGTTGGTCTGCAATCTCTGGGGACAGGCCCCGCGCGATACCAGCGGCGATGAGCCCTTCTGCGAGGTGGAAGACATAGGCGGGTCCAGATCCGCTGAGCCCGGTGACCGCATCGAGGCCTGGTTCTTCAACGCGCACCACGAGCCCCACAGCACCGAGGATCGACTCGGCCCAGTCGAGGTC
>CAZHUR010000233.1:0-4749 GCA_964535395.1 uncultured Acidimicrobiales bacterium | reverse complement strand
CGATGATGAGGACCGAAATTGCTCGCTTGGTCGTCGAGTAGCGCTCCACCATGGTCAAATCGGCCGAAAGCTGACCAGATTGAGGAAATCACCCAACGAGTAGAAATTTTAGCTATCGAACGCGAAAGAGAACCAGCGGTCTTTCTCTACCGAAGCGGTCCATTCAACGCCCGAGCCCGTGGCGGTCCAGCCGTCAGAGCCGGGCAAAATACGTTGACCGGTGTTCGTCTGGATGTGCCAGGAAGCGCGATCGGGATTGATCAGAGGCTGGCTCACAAGAACGGTTTCGTATCCAGATGAGAGATCGACCGGTCCACTCGCTTCGACCTCGAGCGTGATCGTCTCTTGTGATGGCACGGTGACGAGAAGTGTCACTACCTCGACCCCAAACTCGGTGCTCGTCTCGAACGGTGCCGCGTTTCCGTCGATGCTGACCCGCGAGACGGGAGTGTCTGAGTACACCGACAACAGCATCGAGTTCGCTCCAGGCTCGAGGTTCTGGTCATTCGAACCAATGATGGCCGCCGGAAGCCCCGATGATGGCGCCGAATTCTCAAGCGTCACGGTGATGTCGTGCGTTGCTGTGTTTTCGGTTCGGTTCAAAACCGTCGTGATATCGACCGTTCGTTGGAGGAAGGTATCTACCTTGTTCTGGCCTGCGTTCTGATGAACGACCCCGACGAGATCGCCGGTGCTCGATGGGAACGTGCCGTCTACTCCGAGCCGGTCCACTATCGATCCCTCCGGGTCGGATCGAAGCCAGAGTGCCAGCCGGTCTTGCTCTGCTAGTGGGGCAAACTCGGTGACGAAGGGAATTGGGTCGGGAGGATTGTCGAGCAACGCGTCGAAAACGGCCTTGGTAACGCCGGAGAGCTCGGCTTCGCGATCGCCCTCATCTTCTGGGAAGCGTTCGTACTGGTCGACGAGCAGGTAGTCGAGCAACGAGTTGCTTCGAAGAGATACACCGCTGTCCACCTCAATCGGGCCGGTGAAGGCCAGCAGTTGTTGTACAACGAATGGATCGATCAGGACGACTGCCTCAACGGTGGTGCCGGTCGCTTGGGCAAACAGGTCTGCGGTAACTCGGGCAACGGAGGGGAAGTCAGGGCTGATGGTGACGTCTTGAATATGTTCTTCGATGTCGTATCGGGCATAGCGCGAAACGAAGCCGTCGTCGCCATCCAATGACGCACCAACGTCTTCTAGGAGTTCGTTAAGTTCTCGCGATCGATATTGTTCTGTGATCTCGAGCCTCCCGTCGGCGGCGCTGACGACGGCCCAGTTCCCCACGAAACCTCCGCTGCCACGTGCCTCGGCCGGTGTTGAGAACATGAGCAAGATTTCCGTCGGTTGGGACGAGCCGAGCAAGTCATTGGCGACGTGTAACCCCTGGGTGGAGGCGCCGACCACTCCCGATGCCGGCTCGAGAAGCTCTCCCGCGAGTGCGACCCGATCGCGAAAGGGGCCAATGAGCCATGGTGAGTCCGCGGTGTGCGCGAGTTCTGTCGCGCGTTCGAGCGTTGCGGCCAAGGCATCTATGGCCGGTAGGTTTGCGTCGATCTCCTCGACGTTGAACGTCCCGTTCGAAATGAACGCATCGGGGTCGACGGTGCCTGTGACCGCTGCGGCTGCTTCGGTGACGGCGCTCGATTGGCCCGTCAAGATCTGCGCTGCGCGAACGTGTTGTCCCAGGACGGGTATGAGCCGGCTCGGGATCATCCACGGCCCTGAAAGTCTGCCATTGGCTCGTTCCCAAGACTCGTTCGCAGCCTCAAGAAGTTCGGTCGCTCCGTCCAGATCGCCGTCGGTAGCCAGTTCGACTGAAGCCCGCGAGTCTTCGAGCGCCGAACGGAGAGGGGAGACGCTGGCTCCGAACGCGGCGGCGGTGACGATGAGCACCGCCGACAGCGCGAGCACGCTTCGCCTCGCTACCGAACCCGCTCGCGTCCGCTGCTTTCGAGAAAGTGTCTTCCACGAGGTTAAAAGCACCGGGGCGACCGCGACCGCTGTGAGCACCGCACTTGTCCCGACGGGGTCGGCAACGCCGCCAGCGGTCAAACGCCAGAGTGGACCCTGCCCTTGCAAGAGGAGGGTAACGATGCTCAGCGCACCGATCGCTGCGCCGATCGATGGCTGGCGGGCTTGGGTTCGCATCATCGCGACGAGAAGCACGAGCGATACCAGCGAGGCAATTTGCAGTGCCAGGCTTGCGGCCGACACGCTGGCGACGCCGCTCAACATGGCCAGAGCCCATCGCTGAGAACGCGACGCTGCTAGTACGACAACGAAACCGAACGCGCTCCGATACAGCGTATCGATGAGTTCAATGCCAGCTGGACTCGCCGATGAAAGGATGCCAACCGCCAGCGCTGCGAGGGCCGCGAGAATGATGACCTGATGACGGCTCGACCGACGTCGCTTCCGCGGAGTGGTCGGTTCGAGGTGGACCACGGCGATATCCGCGGACGATGTCGGGTCGGGGTTCTCTTGAACAACGATGGGGGCGTGACTCATGGGCTCTATCAGCTCGACTAGTTCGTTTGGCCTATCGGCGGATCGAGGGCTCTCTTGAGGAGAGTTCTGGCCAGACCTCAGCGCTTCGTGAACTGATGGTGTTTCACGGCTCATGATCGAGTGGGTCGATCCGACTATATGAGTGATGAGATCTTCCCAACTTCGCGGCTGGAGTAGGCGCAACCACCCCCGGGGTTCAACGACCCCGGGGGGCACGTTGCCAACACTCTCGCGCACCTTCACCCTTCGCCTTCTCACCGATGTCATCGTCTGGTGTCTGACGCTTAGTGTCGGTGCTGTATCGAACGGCGCCTCGCTGAGTCATGGACTTGTGATCGGAGGCTTTGCGGCGTCGTGCCACGTCGCGTTCGGATTGCTGGGAGGCCTGTATCAGGGTCGTTGGCGCCTCGCGAGCTTCGATGAAGCAGTAGCTGTGACCGGCGTAGTCACGTGCACCTCGATCGCCTTGGCGCTGTTGAAGGTAGTTTCTGAGGCGGTCGGCTTCACCGTGGCGGTAGACATGCTGGTGCCGTTCGCCGCCCTCGGTCTGATGCTCGGTCTTCGCGGCATTCGTCGGTTTCAACTCGAGACGACTTCGTCGTCGGTCGAAACGGGCGACCGCGAACCGGTGGTTATCTTCGGGGCCGGAGACGGAGGAAGCCAGATCATCAGGGCAATGCTCAACAACGACGCCAGTGCCTATGTGCCGGTCGCGTTGCTCGATGACTCGCCTGAAAAGCAAAACCTCCGGATCCACGGTGTGCCCGTCCTCGGCACGCGCCACGACCTCACCGAGATCGCTGCCAAAGCAAACAGTTCGCTCGTAGTCATTGCAATACCAAGCGCTGGTTCTCAGACGGTCGAAGCAGTTCGTGACCTTGCGACCAGTGCCGGGCTCACGGTTCGGTTACTGCCGCCAACCCTCGAGTTGGTCGATGGCACTGTATCGCTGGGAGATATTCGAGATATTTCTGAAGCTGACTTGCTCGGTCGTCGAGTTATCGACACCGACGTAGAAGCGATTGCCTCATACCTTCGGGGTGCATCTGTGTTGGTGACCGGAGCTGGTGGTTCGATCGGTTCAGAACTATGCAAACAGATCTCATCGTACGAACCGTCCGAGCTCATCCTTCTCGATCGAGACGAGTCTGGACTCCACGCCACTCAGCTCCGGCTCGAAGGCAACGGCTTGCTAGATTCGGAGAACATCGTCGTCGCAGATATTCGAGACGCCGAGCGGATAAAGGAAGTCTTTGCTCAATGGCGGCCAGACGTTGTCTTCCACGCCGCCGCGTTGAAGCATCTGCCGCTCCTTGAGCGATATCCGCGAGAGGCATGGAAGACCAATGTTCTTGGAACGAACAACGTTCTGCGGGCGGCGGCGACACACGGGGTGACACACTTCGTGAACATCTCGACCGACAAGGCCGCAGAACCAACCAGCGTGCTCGGTTACACCAAACGTGCTGCAGAGCAGCTCACCTCCTGGTACGCCCACCGCACACGAGGCGATTGGGTCAGCGTCAGGTTTGGAAATGTGCTCGGATCGCGCGGCTCGATGCTGGAGGCGTTCCGCACTCAGGTGGCAAACGGCGGGCCGATCACGGTCACCCATCCCGATGTGACCCGATTCTTCATGACACCCCACGAGGCATGTCAGCTTGTTGTCCAAGCAGGGGCGGTGGGTGCTCGTGGTGAAGCACTCGTGCTCGATATGGGCGAGCCGGTTCGCATTCTCGATGTGGCTGAGCGTCTTGCCGAGGCCGCTGCGGTACCGATCGATATCATCTTCACCGGCCTCCGTGAGGGTGAGAAACTTCACGAAGATCTGATCGCACGCGAAGAGCTCGACATTCGTAGGGCCCATCCACTGATCTCACATGTTTCAGTACCTGCGCTGCGGCCAACCCAACTAGGACTGTTCGATACATCGGGACGACACGCAGCGATCGATTCGCTCAAAGAACTCCTCGGCTATAGCAGCGCAGACTCAGAGACGATTCAGCTGTAGAGAGTTCGAGCTGGAGTTCCGACCACCGTGGTCTGCGGGGCGACGTTCTGTGTCACCGTTGCTCCTGCGCCGATGATCGCTCCTTCGCCTACCGATACGCCGGGGAGCACGGTCGCACCCGCTCCGACGAAGACCCTCTCTCCAATCGTCACAGCGCCGGTCAGCGTGACACCTGGACATATTGTTGAGTACGAGCCGATGCGACAGTCGTGAGAGATCGTGGC
>CAZHUR010000232.1:0-4786 GCA_964535395.1 uncultured Acidimicrobiales bacterium | reverse complement strand
ATTTGTTACGACGAGCCTCGGTGCAATGTCGGGGTCGGCAAGCTCCAACATGACCATGCCCGATTCGTCGGGGATCGTGTTCGGAAAGTTCTCCGGAGCAAACCAACCAAGCTCCAAGATCTCTGCGGCCTGAGCTTGGATCGCGTCTGGGTCCGCCCCCGCTGCGGGCACTGCTTGGTAAATGAAATTGATCCGCTGCATCTCGGTTTCGAGCACGACTACCGGCTCACCAACGAGTTCGATGTCGAGGCCGGTTTCCTCCTTCGTCTCACGAACTGCTGCGTCCGCGGGCGCTTCGCCGGCATCCATGAGGCCACCGGGCATTCCCCATGACCAGCGATACGCGGCCTTGACTAAGAGCACCCGCCCGTCGTCGCGAACGACCCGGGCCTGGGCACCGAGTGTGTAGCTTGGCGAAACCGTGCGAACGGCGCGTTGGCGAGCGCCCTCTGGTAGGGCACGAAAGACTCGCATGACTGGTCGAGGCAGAGATGGCACTCCACTACAGAACCAGTAACACCACCACGAGTAAAGCACTGACCACAGCAATTCCTAGAACGACGAGCCCCCAACGTCTCTGCGGAGGTGCGGGTGCTTCGACAGCTGGTTCCGGTTCTGGAGAGGCAGTCGGTGTAGCGAAACCAAGGTTCAGCGACGGTTTTGCGTCGGGGTCACTTGTGTTGGACTGATCCCCAGCGTGAGCAGCGTGCATCGGAACATGCGGCGACTTGGGCAGTTCTAGTTCGTCGCCCTCTGCGTCTTCGGGCTCAGGAGCAGCGTGGAGAGGAGCGGGCGTCAAACTGCTGGACGGTTCGTCTGTCTCGGTCAAGTCGATGACCGGCGCAACCTCAGTTGTGTGTGGATCGACTTCAATCGGTGCTTCCCAGCGGCCGTTCGGTTGAAGGACCCAGCCGGGCAGAGGAGGAGTGGACTCAGGCCAGAGTTCGGGTGGATTCCAACCACCATCGCGGTCCATCCACCAGCCCGGACCTTCTCGGGTATGGCTCACAGCCACTGTTACTCAGCTCCCACTCTTCTTACACACACGTCCCCAGAGTACCGATTAGGGGGCCTGACGTTAAAGCAGGGGGCTACTTTTTTCATCCTCCGTAGGAGAACTCGCTCACGATCCCACCGTTCGGGTTAAGCAGCAACGCAAGGTCACCGTCGTTGTTCCAAACGGGCGGTTCGGGGTCGCACCAGAACAATTCGATTGGTTCTGAGCCGGGGTTGTCCTGCCCGCAGCCGGTCCGAATCAGCATCGAGCCGCCTGGTTCAACCTCGACCGAGGGGAAGGTGTACCGGTGCCGAGTCGACTCGTCACGAAGACCCCACCCGTCCATCAACACAGGGGTTTCACCGACGTTCTCGATGACGACAAACTCACCGTTGGGATTCTCGCGGTCATCGCCGGGGGCGTTCTCGAACACTTCGATAATCACAAGATCACCGTCGACAGCGTCGCCACACGCAGTGTCAGACCATAAGCCGAGAGATGCTGCCATCGAGCGTTCCTCGGCCTCATCGAACTCGTTGATGAATTGATGGTCGCTTTGCGCACGCGCCAGGACGTGGCCGGTCTCTATCAACGAGAGGTTGACGAAGACCCCGTCCGCAACGAGGAAACCCAACTCGCGACCAAAGTCGTCTAGCTCGGGAGGCCATGGGTGAAGGACGACTTCGCCAGTGTCCAGCAGTTGCTCGAGTTGAGCTTGCGCTTCGCCACCAAAGCACTCGTCTTGCTCGGGCGCATTGAGACCGATCAGACGAATTTCGAGGTCGCCCGCTTCGCTGGTTGCACGGACGCTGTCGCCGTCGGACACCGAAGTCACATCGATGGCCAGGCCATCACTGTCCGGAGCAATGGCTGTGGCGAGCCGTTCTCTGTCCGTGACCGCGTCGACGTCAGCCACTTCGGTCTCTGCGGCCTCACTCGTAACGCTTGGCTCTGCGGGCAGAACGGCGTTCGAGGGTCCTGTGCACGCAGCTAGCACAACTGCGCAGCCGATCGCAATTCTCAAAACTGCTGTTTTCCCTGATTTTTCAACCAACTTTGGTGCCTGACGTCACATGATTTTGATGCCGAGAATCGGCTCGGTGAACCTACAATGATCTATATCGCAGCGCAATGCGCGAGCGACCGACATAAACCTTTTCCCCCAAAGGATGTCGAACGTGAAGAACCTCACCAGTCCCCCCATTGGTGAGGTTCTTTCCTTTTTCGCCACTCTCCGCGTTCCTCTTGCAGTTATCTCAAGATAATTTGACTATAGATGACAGTCATGGCACCCCTTCCGGGGCTAGCGTTGATCTGTGCGTCTTTTTCTTAGATCTACGTTCAGCATTGTGCAGCTCGCGATCGTTATCGCAGTCTCGGGTGGAGCACTTGCATTTACGCTCGCAGCTCTGGCTCCGTCACTCGCCGATCTGTGGGGAGCAAAGTCCACAGTTTCATCGGCAGTCGACCTCACGATCCTCGAGCAAACCACGGTCGTCTATGACGCAAACGGTGAACTCATCGCCGAGCTCAGAGCCGAGATCGACCGCGAGCCAGTGCCGCTCTCGGAGATCTCGCCAGAGATCATCGCAGCAGTACTGTCGGTTGAAGACGACCGCTTCTACGAACACAACGGCGTCAACGTTGCAGCGATCGTCCGAGCTGGCGTAACCAACGTTTCTGCCGGCGGCATCGAACAGGGTGGTTCGACCATCACCCAGCAGCTGGTCAAGCTCAGCGTGGTCGGCAGCGAACAAAACCTCGAGCGCAAGCTTCCTGAGGCAGCGATCGCGATGCGTCTCGAAGAAACAATGACCAAGGACGAGATCCTCGAGCGCTACCTCAACGCCGTCTACTTCGGTGGTGGCGCTTACGGTGTGCAGGCTGCGTCGGAGCTGTACTTCAACAAGGACGCTGGCGCACTCAACTACGGCGAGGCCGCATTGCTCGCCGGAGTCATCTCAAACCCAACTCTCTACGATCCGGTGTTTAACCCAAACACCTCACTCGATCGCCGCAGCACCGCCCTTGGCCGCCTCCAAGCTGAAGGCTTTATCGATGAGGACGAGCGTGCGGTTTGGGAGCGAAGCCCACTTCCCCGCTATCGCCAGACCGAAGGCGAGAGCTTCCTCGACACCTACTTCGTAGAAGAAGTAAAGCGTCAGCTGCTCGACGACGAACGTCTCGGAGCAACCCGCGCCGAGCGCATCAACCGAGTGTTCCAAGGCGGCCTTGAGGTCTACACCACCTTCGACCCAGTTGCACAGGCACTGGCCGAGAACGCGGTACAGACCGAGTTCCCACAGAATCCGCTCAACATCATCGCCGGCCTCGTCTCGGTCGAACCTGGTTCTGGTGCGGTCCGCGCAATGGTCGGCGGCCCAGGCTTTGATCAGTTCGAGTTCAACGTCACGACCCAGGTCGGACGACCAACCGGTTCTTCGTTTAAGACATTTGTTCTCGCAGCTGCTTTCGAGACAGCTGGTCTGCTGCCGAGCGACAGCATCAACGCAAGCTCTCCATGCACCTTCGATAACCCTGGTGCCGATCCACCCATCTACACCGCAGGCGATTACAACGGTGGCACCCGAAGTGGAGCGCTCACCATTCAGGAGAACACGCTTCGCTCGACGAACTGTTCGTTCCTGCGCCTCAGCCAAACGGTTGGGCAGAACAACGTCATCGACATGGCACACGCTCTGGGCGTCACTTCAGACCTCCTGCCTGTTCCATCGCTTCCTCTCGGCCCGTTCAACATCACACCGCTCGAGATGGCAAACGCATACGCAACCATCGCAAACGACGGCATCCGTGTCGACGCACACGTGATCGAGCGAGTCGACGCTGGTGGCGAACTGCTCTTCCAGCACGACCCAAACCCAATCCGTGCCATTAGCCCACAGACCGCCCGTCTGATCACCGACGTTCTCGAAAAGAACGTCAGCTGCTCAGCCGGTGCTTGCACCGCTCGCCGAGCTCAGCTCACCAACCATCCAGCAGCTGGCAAGACCGGAACCGGTCAGTCCAACTTCGATGCCTGGTTCGTTGGCTACACCCCGCAGCTCGCAACGGCTGTTTGGGTCGGCGGCCAAGAGGGTCAGATCGCAATGCGTTGGAACAGCGACCCGGTCGAGGGCACCACGTTCGAGGACTACGAAGCAACGTTTGGCCAGTTCGCAAGCTCAGGTGTAACCGGCGGTTCGATTCCGTCGATCATTTGGAGTTCCTTCATGGACCTCTATATGGAGCCGCTACCGGTCATTCCGTTCATCGAACCCGAAACCGGGATCCGGCAGAGCGTTCAGGTGGCAACAGCTGATGATCCCGTCGACGACGCTCCAGCACCTGTCATCCAGGTGAGCCCGTGCGGAACTCCGAACGCCGAGGTCGACCAGGATGGCGACGGCGACGTCGACTGGTGCCGCAACCTTGGTGGCACGGCCTTCATTGGTAGCTGCCCGGCATTGCTCGTCGCAGTCGACCAAGACGGCGACGGCTCGCTCGATCGCTGTGTTGCTCAGGCTCGACCCGACGGTGCGGTCGATCCAAACACGACGACGACTACGGCACCTCCAGCAGACGCTGAAGAGGCTGAAGACGCAGAGGAACCGGCTGACGAAGCAGAGACTGAGGGAGGCGAGGCAACTGAAGAGCCTCCAGCACCAGAGGTCGATGCTGGGCCAGATCTAGCCGAGGCCGGTGGCGCTGACCCCGTGCCGGAGACCAACGAACCGCAAACGCCGGCTCCCGGCGAGCCAGAGGCCCCGTTGCCTCCTCTCATTCCTGACC
>CAZHUR010000231.1:0-4797 GCA_964535395.1 uncultured Acidimicrobiales bacterium | reverse complement strand
GTGTCTCGGTAGTGAAGGAGCCTGGCGCAGGGGGTGCTGGTTCGGTGGGTGAAGCAGCAAACCCAAGCGGCGACCCCTGCCGCGCTGGCGGAGGCGGCGACATGGGGTTGACCGCGTCGGACTCATTCCAGCCTGACGACTGATCAAAACCACCGTCGTTTGTTTCGTCCCCGCTCATGAGCTCCCCCATCGTCCAGAAGTGAGTTCTTCTATCGGCCTCGCACAAGAGGAATTGATAGCCCCCGTTCGCAAACGCCCTGTAGGACTTAGTCGCTAATGAGGTCTAGATCCGCCGCGGTGACCATCCCCGAACTTAGCGCATGTTCAACGAGGCGGCTGCGGCGATCGATCGCCTCAAAGCCCTTCTCTCCGCGGAGGCCGCGAACTCCCTCCGAGGCAAGGCGTGCACAGAGATAGTCGAGCTTGCGGTCGAGCTTTTTTGCTGACCATCCCAGTCGGTGAGCCACAGCGGCGTTGGCCGGTAGGTCCGAGGTCGGTGCAGTCGAATCGATGAGCGACTTCTCCGCCAGAACCACCAACATTTGGTGTTGCTCCGGGTTGAGGTTCACGACGCCAAACTGTGTCGTGGCTTCGAGTGTCTCGGATCCGTCGTCCACTGAGACCGGCGGCATCAGCGGTTCGAAGCCGGGCAGGGTCCAACCAAGCTCGTAAGTCGACGGCCCTGCATCGAACCGAATAACACCGCTGAGTTCGTTCAGTCCAGCAACGGCCTCAGGGGGTAGACGCGTCACGCGGCCGCTGTTACCAACGAGGGTGAGGTTCCCATGCTTTGAGTTGTTGCTCAACCACCAGACGTTGTCCTTATCGAAAAAGGTGCCAACAACTCTGTGCATGTACTGGTTCGCGTCGTCGACCTCAATGTCGCCGCGACGCCCGAACGTGACCGCCTCGTCCGGCTTGGCGACGGTCAGTTCGTCGATGAAGAAAATGTGTAGATCACTCACGTGACTCCCCTCGCTGTCACCTGTCCCGCAGGGGCCAGCAACACCATCATGGCAAGCGCCGCGGCGATGAGCGCGCACACCGACCCAATGAAGGCCCCCCACGCCAGCCCTATCTCATCGACAGCAACGCCCACCCCAGCAACGAGCAAGGTAAGTGCGCTGATGGGTAACAGGATGCCGGCAGCCAAACGATCGCGACGAGCAGCCCCAAGGAAGATCGCCACCGTGAGCAGCACCGGCATGAGCAACCATCCGGCGATCACGGCGATTCGCACTCCTCCGTCGATCACCTCAAGGGCACTCGCGCTTCGCAATAGGTCGACGCTCGACCGTTCTTGGCCAAGCAGGTCGAACCACGGAAGCACCAACGACACAACCGTTCCAAAACCTGCAACGAGCCCGCCGCTAATGAGGGTGCCGCTGCCGGGTCGCGACATGTCGTTGGCGCCTCAGGACCTCGCCTTAGCTCAACGCTGAGATGACCGCGTCGTAGTTTGGCTCGTCGGCAATCTCTGCGACGAGTTCTTGGTGAACCACGTTTCCTGACTCATCGACCACCACAACCGCACGTGCGCAAAGACCTTCGAGCGGACCGTCGACCATGCCAACGCCATAGTCGGAATGGAACTCAGCGCTCTTAAAGGTCGAGGCGACCTTGACGTTCTCGATACCTTCGGCTCCGCAAAACCGGCCCTGGGCAAACGGCAGGTCTGCCGACACGTTGAGCACTGTGGTGTTGTCCATTTCAGAGGCTCGCTGGTTGAAGGTTCGAACGCTCGTGGCGCACGTTGGCGTGTCTACCGACGGAAAGATGTTCAGCACGATTCGCTGACCAGCGAGATCGCCCAGCGTGACGGCGGCCAAATCTGATCCCGTCAGAGTGAATGCTGGTGCGGCTGCCCCGACTGCTGGAAGGTCGCCGGACGTGTGGATTGGATTGCCGCGAAGTGCTGTTTGAGCCATTGGTGGATTTCTCCTTGTAGTAACGAATCGTGTCCGGACACGCTACTGCGCCCTCGAGGCATTGTCGCCTTCCGAAACGCTAACGCCGCCTCAGGCGTTCCCGCCTGCGTGGCCCAGGAACGCCCGCCGGAGGCGAAAACTCTGCGTGGCTCAGGAACGCCCGCCGGAGGCGAAAACTCTGCGTGGCCCAGGAACGCCCGCCGGAGGCGAAAACTCAAACGGCCGGCGCTTCGACCTTGGTCGGACGAAGGATCGTTACGCCGAATGCGACGAGTACCACAAGCGACGGAACAGCGGTCACGAGTTCGCCACCTGACCAGAGCTTCAGTGCCATCGAGGTGATGATTGCGACAGCGAAGATCGAGGCGAGGCCACCATTCCATGGTCGGCGTGGTGCAAGAAGCGCCTGGCGCTCAACTTTGGACACGACTGCCACGATCGGAATAAGGACGATGGTCGAGAGCAGAACGGTCGGGATCTTGAACAGCCACCAGTCGAGCGATCCAACGACGTGCTCAGGCAGCCCAACCGTAAAGTGCATCGCTGCACCGACGACCACCGCTGCGGTCATGTGCCAGAGGTAGACGCTCATCGCAACGGTGTTTGCGCCAACAACCGCGGCCCAAGCCTTTGGGCGAGTTGCGAGGGCTTCAGAAATTCGTGGGGCGGCGGCGATTGCGGTGAGGCTGTACGCAGCACCGAACGTCATCAAACTGAGGGTCGGTGGGTTGGTTGGTGAGTTCTCGATGCCGGCGACGTTGACCATCGTGACGGTCCACGGGCCACCCGAGAGCACGAGTGCAACGGTTGCTGCCCACATGGTGGCGGCGGCGCCAATCAGCTTTCCGTCGGTCGGAAGCATTCCGTCACGCCACGCCATGCCCATGACCTGGAAGATCAACCAACCCAGTACCCAGTTCACCTGCGGGAGAAGTGGAACGTCGGCGATACGCATGATCTCGAAAGCGACGAAGGCGCCGACGAGGCCACCAGCGACGAGGCGAGGGTTTGTGCGAAAGCGAGGAAGTACGAACGGGGCGAGTGCGGTGTCGATCGTGTAGTTGGCGAGGAACCAGAGTGGAACTGCAGCGGCCTGAAGCGCAAGACCAGCAATTTCGAGCTGGCCAGCAGCGGCGCCGCCGGCGATGATCACGAGCCAAGTTCCGGCGAGAAGAACTGCCGGTGGGAGCATCCGACGCATTCGAGCAGCGATCCAGTCCGGAGCGTTTCCACCCTTGCGGTTGTGCGAGTCGAGTGACATTGCCGACGAGAAGCCACCAACGACGAAGAAGAGTGGCATGACCTGCAGCGCCCAGCTGATCCAGCCGAGGCTGGGAACGAACTCGATGGCGTTGCCGCCGACAACTTCACCGGTGTTTGCATCGGTGATGGCAACTAGTGCAAGCCAGTGACCGAGTGCCACAAAGAGCATGGCGACTACTCGGTAAAAGTCGATCGCACGATTGCGATCTGACTTTGCGGCGGCCGCCATAGAGGCGAGTGTGGGGGTGCTTGGTGAGGTCATCTGCGCTGTCATATCTCCATTCAGCCAGAGAACAAGGTGTTTGAACCCTGGGGGTTTCCCCCAAAGAGTGCTGGGGAATGAGATGCTTAAGGGATCGACATCTCAGATCTCACACCAACTGGGCCATATGGCCTACCTCCGAAGCCGAAGGTCCGTCAGGGCACCGAGCTCGCCCTCGTCGGCGGGCTTTTTCGGGTTCTTTCGGTTTTCCGGTGGGCGACGCTGGCGTATGCAACATTGGGCGTTGCCCTCTCCCGTGAGTACCTCGTCCGTGAGGCGGTGGCCTGGGGGTTGCTGGGGTTGATGGCCATCACCACCCTTGCCTTGACGAGTGTGCCCTCGACGACCAAACCGTTTGATCGCACGAGTCCATTCGCCGTGCTGTTCGAGTTGTCGGTAGGGATCATTGTTTTGCTCGGCGACTCATTTGTCTATAACTCAGATCGCGTTCAGTCGTTGCCGTGGAGTTGGCCAGCGGCCGGCATCATGGCGGCCGGCCTGCTGTTTGGGACCCGGGCCGGGTTCGTCAGTTCGTTGTTCATCGGTGCTGCTGGCTTCTATTCAGAAACGATCATCCTCGAGCGCGGTGGCGGGCTCGCTGCTCTATCGAAGCTCGGGTTGTGGATCATTACCGGAACGTTGGCTGGATACGTTGTCACTCGATTGCGTCGAGCTGAGGCGGAGATCTCGGTTGCTCGGGCACGCGAAGAGGTCGTGCGCGAACTTCACGACGGGGTTCTTCAGACGCTGGCGGTCATTCAACGACGCTCAGACGACAGCGAGTTGGCAGCGCTCGCGCGAGATCAAGAGCACGACCTGCGGGGATTCCTCGCCGGGTCGCAGGGCGAACACGTTGACTTCGAGCCTGCGATGCGTCAGCTAGCGGCGCGCCACGAGCGCATGCATCCGCAGTGCAAAGTGCAGGTCGTCGTCGCCCAAGATCTGCCCTTGCTCGTCGAACCGTTTCTTTCCGCAATATCGGGCGCAGTCGGCGAGGCGTTGACCAACGCAGGTAAGCATGGTGACGCAAAGAAGGTGACGATTTATGCCGAACCAGCTGAGGATTCCTTTGTGACCAAACCCGAGGGTGCAGAGACAAGTTCGGTCTTTGTGAGCGTCAAGGACGACGGCGAAGGATTCGACGTTGCTTCGGTGACCGAGTCGATCGGAATCTCATCTTCTATTCGCGGGAGGCTTGAAGAAGTGGGTGGAGTTGCCGAAATTGAGAGTACGGCCGGTCGCGGAACCGAAGTCCAATTATGGGTTGGTGAGGGGACGGCGGGGAGGACTCCAAGGAGGCTTGCCCTTATTACACATTTGCCGCTGCCGCGGCCCCCTACCGTG
>CAZHUR010000230.1:0-4800 GCA_964535395.1 uncultured Acidimicrobiales bacterium | reverse complement strand
CTCCATGACAGCGATATGTCGACGGCCGGCGATCTGGATGATCAGAGACGGAGAAACAGA
Organism: uncultured Acidimicrobiales bacterium; assembly: GCA_964535395.1. Taxonomy (GTDB): domain Bacteria; phylum Actinomycetota; class Acidimicrobiia; order Acidimicrobiales; family SHLQ01; genus SHLQ01. Next base: position 4,740 of record CAZHUR010000230.1, on the reverse strand, counting down.
GATGGGTTTGGCGCCTGTAGATTCCTTGCATGGAAGAAACCCAGACGATTCGACTTGGCCTACTTGGATGCGGGACGGTCGGTACCTCGTTTTGCCAGCTCATAGCCGAACAGGCGCCCGAAATTGAGCGACGCACCGGAATCACCCTCGAGATTGCGCGGGTCTCGGTTCGAGACACTTCGAAAACTCGTGAAGGTGTCGATTCGGCACTGCTCACCAACGACAACGCCTCCCTGGTTGCAGATCCGTCGATCGACATCGTGATCGAGGCAATGGGCGGAGTCGAAGGTACCAAAGAGTTGGTGCTAAGCGCCTTTGCAAACGGCAAGTCGGTCATCACCGCAAACAAAGAACTGCTCGCGTTGCATCTTCCCGAACTTCAACAGGCTGCCGCCGACGCCGGAGTTGGCCTTGAGTTCGAAGCGTCAGTGGCTGCTGGGCTTCCGTTCATTCGGGCCCTTCGTGAATCGCTGATCGGCGAGGACATCAGCCGTGCGATGGGAATCGTCAACGGCACCACCAACTACATCCTTTCGCAGATGACCGAGCACGGTGCGGACTACGGCGACGCCTTGGCGGAGGCGCAGCGACTCGGCTTTGCCGAAGCTGATCCAACCGCAGATGTTGGCGGCTTCGACGCTGGATCGAAGGCTGCGATCATCGCAACGCTCGCATTCGGCAATGCTGTCCGTGCTGGCGATGTCCACGTCGAAGGCATCGAGAGCATCACGGCAGAAGACATCGCGATGGCGTCGCGGCTTGGCTATTGCATCAAGCTGCTCGGCATCGTCGAGAAGAACGACGACGGCTCGGTAGCTGCACGCGTGCACCCATCTCTCATCCCGCTCGACCATCCGCTGGCTTCGGTGCGCGACAGCTTCAACGCTGTGTTCGTCGAGGGCACCGGTATCGACCAGATCATGTTCTACGGGCGCGGCGCGGGCGGCCACCCGACCGCGGCGATGATGGTCGGCGACGCGGTGAACGCGGCGATCTCCACGCGAGCAGGCTGTCACACCAACCTCGGTCAGTTGCCACCAGCGGTTATTCGACCAATCGACGACATCACCTCGGCATTCACGGTCAGTCTCGACGCAGTCGACGAGCCCGGCGTGCTCGCCGAGATCGCAAGTGTCTTTGGAAACAGGGGAGTGTCGATTGGTTCAATGGAACAAGAACTCACCGGAGATGGTGTTGCCCGATTGATTCTCATCACACATGAAGCGATCGAAAAAAACTTCCGCGCCACACTCAACGACCTTTCTGAACTCGACTCGGTGAAGCGAGTCGGTCAGGTTCTGCGAGTGGTCGGCGACTGATGACCACCTACACGAGCACGCGCGGCCACGCTGACAAGCTCTCATTCGCCGACGTTCTGCTCACTGGCCTGGCCCCCGACGGCGGCCTCTACGTCCCGGAGGTCTGGCCGGAATCGATCAGCCCAGACGCTGATCTTCCCTACGCACAGTTTGCGAGCGAGGTCATGTGGCCGTTTGTCGAAGGATCGATCGAGCGTGCCGACTTCGATGCGATTTCTGAATCGGCCTACGCCACCTTTACCCATGATGAAGTCGTTCCGATCAAGACGCTCAGCGACGGCATTGCGCTCGTCGAGCTGTTCCACGGACCAACGCTCGCGTTCAAGGACGTGGCGATGCAGATGTTGGGTCGGCTGTTCGATCACGAACTCGAGCGTCGTCAAACCCGCACCACGATCGTGGGTGCGACCTCGGGCGACACCGGCTCGGCTGCGATCGAGGCGTTTCGTGATCGAGACAACGTAGACATCTTTATCCTCCACCCGCACGGTCGGACGAGCGAGGTGCAACGTCGTCAGATGACCACCGTCGACGCGCCAAACGTCTTTAACGTGGCTGTGGAGGGCACCTTCGACGACTGCCAGGACATCGTCAAGGCCATGTTTGCCGATGTTGCGTTTCGCGAGCGTGTCAAGCTTGGCGCGGTCAACTCGATCAACTGGGCTCGCGTGATGGCTCAGGTCGTCTACTACCACTGGGCGGTAGCAAAGGCTGGGGATGACCGAGGGGTGACCGTCACCGTGCCAACCGGCAACTTCGGCAACGTCTTTGCGGGTCGGGTCGCACAACGAACTGGTGCAGCGATCGACCGCTTCGTCGTAGCGAGCAACCGCAACGACATCTTGACCCAGTTCTTTACCAGCGGGTCGATGACCATCGGAGGTGTGGAGCCTTCGCTCTCGCCGAGTATGGACATTCAGGTCAGCAGCAACCTCGAACGACTCATCTACGAGCTACTCGATAACCAGGGAACGGCCGTTGCCGAGATGATGCAGCAATTCCGCGCTGACGGCCATATTGGTTTCTCAACCGCGGTGAGCAAGAAACTCGAATCCGGATGGTCGGGTCAGAGCCTCACAGATGACGAAACTCTCGCAGTGATCCGCGATGTGCACGACGAGATGGCCATGCTCGTCGACCCCCATACTGCCGTTGGCATCGGGGCAGCTCGCCGAGACGCCCACCCGGGCACGCGCATCGTGATGGCCACAGCTCACCCGGCGAAGTTTCCAGATGCTGTGGAAAAGGCCACTGGCGTGCGTCCACCATTGCCATCGAACCTGGCCGATCTCTACGAACGAACCGAAAAGTACGAAGTGTTACCTAACGACTTTGCGACGGTCGCCGAGTTCGTTGAGGCCAATCGTCACTGACTTTCCGTACAGCTTTGCCCTGGCCGTACAACGGAGTAGGGTAATTCCGCTCCCGAGCTGCGATTCCGCAGTTGCTTACTGACTTCTTCGAGGTCGGTGCTGGGACACAGGCAGTGCGGAATGGTCCGCAAACTAACTTCAAAGGGGCATGTGGAAGCCATGGAACTTCGTCGATCCACGCTCGAACGCAAAGACCGTAGTGAGCTTGTAACGATCGCAGAGGCACTCGGAGCAAAGCCGCCGTCAAAGGCTCGCAAAGCCGAGATTGTCGATCTGATCATCAAGACGGCGATGCCTACCGATGGCGACGGCGACTCCGACGACACCGCAGATGAGAACGCCGAAGGTAAGCCAAAGTCGAAGGCAAAAAAGGACGAGGCCGGCACTCCCGATGAGGGTGACGAAGCATCGGGCGACGCGTCGACCTATCACGCAGGCGATGACGAGTTCGACTTTGGTGGTGTGACCACCAAGAAGGGTCGCAACCGGAAGAAGAACAACGGCGGTAATAACCAGCAATCAAACGATGACGACGAGCAGGCCGATCGCGGCAACCGCCGCCGTCGACGTCGCGGCCGCGGTGGGGACAACGACAACCAGGCCGATGCTGAGCCGGTTCCAGTCGAGGGCTTCCTCGACCTTCGCGACGACGGCTACGGATTCCTCCGGGTCGGGACGATGCGTTCGTCGAAGGAAGACGCATACGTTTCGGTCAAGCAGGTGCGCCAGTTCGGTCTTCGAAAAGGCGATCAGCTCGTCGGTACGAGCCGTCCGGCGAACCGTAACGAGAAGAACCCGGCGATGCTCTCGATCGAGACGATCAACGGTGGCAGCCCCGAACGCGCGAAGGATCGCCCTCACTTCGATTCGTTGACTCCGCTTCACCCAGACGAGAAGCTCGTCCAAGAACGCAAGGGCTTCGCCGATGACATGACCGCTCGCATCATCGACTTGCTCGCACCAATCGGCAAAGGCCAGCGCGGCCTCATCGTTTCGCCACCAAAGGCTGGCAAGACGACGATCATGAAGAACATTGCTCAAGCAATTGAGAAGAACAACCCTGAGGTTGCGCTCATGATCCTGCTCATCGATGAGCGTCCAGAAGAGGTAACCGATATTTCTCGCTCGCTCCAGGAAGGTGAAGTCATCTCGTCGACCTTCGACCGTCCGGCTGACGAACACACCGCATTGGCTGAGATCACGATCGAGCGTGCAAAGCGTATGGTCGAAGAGGGCCGCGACGTTGTTCTCATCGTCGATGGCATCACGCGCCTGGCTCGTGCGTACAACCAGACCGCACCGGCCAACGGCCGGATTATGTCGGGCGGACTCGATTCGGGTGCGCTCTACCCACCGAAGCGTTTCTTTGGTGCTGCACGCAACCTCGAAGAGGGCGGCTCGCTGACGATCCTCGCCACAGCGCTCGTCGAGACTGGTTCGAAGATGGACGAAGTGATCTTCGAAGAGTTCAAGGGCACCGGAAACATGGAGCTACGGCTCGATCGTCGTGCTGCTGAGCGTCGCCTATACCCAGCGATCGATGTCGAGGCCAGCTCGACCCGTCAAGAACAACTGCTGTTCGACGGCAAGAAAGAACTCGACCAAGTGTTCAAGCTTCGTCGAGTGCTCACCAACATGGCCCAAGAGTCGTCAAACGGCGGAACTGCCGGCCTCGAGCTTCTGATCGACCGTCTTGGCCAGTTCAAGACCAATCAGGAGTTCCTAAAAGAAGTTGCGAAGGGAGTTTGATCTCGCGGCTCCGCGGGCGAGACTAGACACACTATGAAGCCGGACATTCACCCCGAGTATCGCCAGGTCGTTTTCCAGGACCAGTCCTCGGGCGACAACATCATCGTTGGCTCGACCATGCCAACTCAAGAGACCATCACCCTCGACGGCGTGGAATACCCACTTGCCAAGGTTGAGCTCTCATCACGTAGCCATCCGTTCTTTACTGGACAGATGAAGATCGTCGACACCGCTGGACGTGTCGAGCGCTTCGAGCGTCGTTACGGTGCTCGTCGCAAGAAGGCCGCACCTGCCGACGC
>CAZHUR010000229.1:3599-4803 GCA_964535395.1 uncultured Acidimicrobiales bacterium | reverse complement strand
GGCGGAAACTCGCTTCTTAACGGCCTCACGTTCGGGACTGAAGTCGGATCGGCCGACGTGACAGAGATAGGTCGTGTCGAGATCACGAACGGCGTTATAGCAACAAATTCTTTCGAATTTGCAGACGACGGAACGGTCGAAACCGAGTTCACCGGTTCGACCAACGGCGCAGTGGTTGACTTGCAAGGCGCCAGCATCGGCGCCGAGATTCAAAGTGGCGACGTAGAACAAGTCACCACCGATGCCGACGGCAACCAAACCACAGGTACTGGCGAAAGCAGTCAAGTAGAAGTGCAGGGCACGCTCGAAGGACCTGTGGTAAATGCTGCTGTCACGTTAAACGGCAACACAACGGACTTGGACCTGGAAGGATCTCAAGCTGAAGACGACGGCAGCATCACGTCAATAGAAGGCGTGAGTACGACTACCTCGGGCGGCGTCATGCTTTCACTTAGCGTTGGTACTCCCGGCGACGACGCCCCGATCGAGGCCAACGGGCAAGCGGGCATCGGCGCAGGGGTAAGCGTTCAGACAACCGATACCGTCGAAACAAACGACGCTCGTCCTGGAGAGCAAACACAAACGACTACCGAACAGATATCGGCCGGAGTGGTGATCGCCGGAGAAGGCAACCTCAGTGGCACCGCACCTGACCCCGATGGCAATGGCGGTACCCAGCTCTCAGGCCAAGGCAACGCCTCGTTCACCAATCCTCTCCTCACGCTCACGAACACAGAGTCTGTTACGACCAACGCTCAGGGAGAAGTCATCGGTACAAGCGCAGGTCAGTCCGTTGAAAGTCCGCTCGCTGACGCCTCCACCCAAGAGAGCACGGCGATAGACGATAACGGCAATCCAGTCGTGACTTCCAACCTCGGACTCGACCTACCTGGCGCGAACCTAAGCCAGACGACTTCTTCGTCTGTGAGCGAGGATGGGGCGATCGTTTCCCAATCGGCCCAGGTCGAGAGTGGTTTGCTCATCCCTGATGTCACGACGGTCAACCAGAATGAGGCGACCGAAGAGTCGACGGTCAACACACAAATCGTGTTCGAGAACGGGATCTTTACCGACACCCTCACGATTACTGAAACGACGACCGACAATGTAACGGGCCAAGAGGTCATCGAAGTGACGGTCGTGACCACAACTGCGGCCGGATCGACCACCGAAAACTTCCCTCCGGTGATCATCCCTGGCAGCA
>CAZHUR010000229.1:1908-3499 GCA_964535395.1 uncultured Acidimicrobiales bacterium | reverse complement strand
ACAACGAGATCTGCTCAGGCAACATCGACGAAATCAACTCCTGCTCCATTAACCAAAACGGCGAGTACAAAGTGACAAACCATACGACGGGCCAGAACTGGACCGTCACGGTCACCTCGGCACCTTCCAATTCAGGAGAGGCTAACGCTGCACCTGAACCAGAGGCACCAGCTGAGGACGCACCCGAACCTGAGGTAGCACCCCAAGCTGAGGTTGAAGTTGCACCAGAAGCTGAGGACGCACCCGAGACAGCAGCACCGTATGCAGACGGCCAAACCATCCGCTGGTCCGGCGACGGCTGGTGGCAAGTCCAAGACACCCAGAACTACAACGAGATCTGCTCAGGCAACATCGACGAAATCAACTCCTGCTCCATTAACCAGAGCGGCGAGTACAAGGTAACCAACCACACAACCGGTCAGAGCTGGTTCGTCAACGTCGGCTAATCCAGCTTGTTGATACTTCGGATCCGGGCCGCTGCAGGACGTTTGTGTCCTCAGCGGTTCCGGCCCGAACATGGTTAGCCTCAGGGGGTGATTCCTCTCGTTTGCATCGATGTCGACGGAACCCTTGTTGGCTCCTCCAAAGTGGTTACCGAAGGGGTTTGGGCCGCAGTCGACCAAGCTCTCGAGCGCGGCCAGCACCTTGCACTGTCGACCGCACGAGGTGCGTTCGGTTCGGCATGGGACATGGCCAAGCGCCTCGACCCGGCAGGTTGGCACGTGTTTCACGCGGGTGGGGCCATTGCACACACCGGCACGGGTGAGACCTTGGGCTACGGCCTTGAGGCGGCCGAGATTGCTGCACTGCGCAACTTGACTACCGACTCGTGGTTCCTCGAGTTGTACTCAGCCACCGCCTACGCGGTCGAGTCCGATAGCCAAGTTGCGATCGATCATGCTGCCCTCATGGGTCTGCCGTTCGAGAAGGGCTCCTTCGACAGCTTCCTTTCCGAAGAGGAAACGATCGTTCGAGCCCAGATGGTGGTGCCGGTTGCCGACATTGCCGCCGTGAGCGAGGTAGTGAGCCCGCTCGGCCTGTCGATCAGCTCGGCCACATCGCCAATCATGGAGGGCACCGCCTTCGTTTCGATCACGAGGCCCGGTGTTACCAAGGCGAGCGGGATTGAGTCGATCTGCGAAACGCTTGGCATCACCATCGATCAGGTGATGATGATCGGCGACGGCCTGAACGACCTGCCCGCCATCGAAGCGGTCGGCCATCCAGTGGCCATGGGTAACGCTGCCGATGAGGTCAAAGAACGTGCAACCTACATCGTCGCCGACGTCGATCACGACGGGGTCGCCGAAGCGCTGGCTCTCTCCGCAACGCTGTAGTACTACTCCCCTAACCCACTTAGCGCAGGATCACGCACGTTTCATCAGGTGCCTGAGTACGGCGCACAAGCCACCCATCGTCGAGGTCGCCTGTTGGATCGTCGAAGACGAGTGTTCCGTTCGGCGGGGTCGTGACCCAGCCACCATCGTTGCGGAGAATCTCTATTCCTGGACCGTTCTGCCACACGATGCGAACGCCCTGACCAAATTCTTGAACGGAGCACACGTTGTCTGGGACCGTCGGATCGTCGCCG
>CAZHUR010000229.1:0-1808 GCA_964535395.1 uncultured Acidimicrobiales bacterium | reverse complement strand
ATCGCTATAGGTCAACAAAATCCCAGCACCAGACGCCCGGACCACACAATCGCCGTTGGCTGGGCCACCGGTGTAGTTAGCGGTCAGGGTTTGGTCTTGGTCTGGCGTGACGCGAACAGCGTTGCGCCCAAGGCCGTCACTCCAATTCGCGAAGGTAAAGGTGGTGCCGTTCTGCGTCTGGCTTTCAGGTGCCGAAATCTCTCGAACGACACCTACGACGCTGTCGAAGGAGAACGGTGCCGACTCGGTGACTCCTTCAAGTTCAACGTCGAGGTTGCCCGGGTTCGTCTCCAAGGTCAGCGTGACGATCTTGGGGTCGATGCGCTGAGTGACAGTGGTCGATGTGCCATCCGAGTCGGTTGCAGTGAGGTACAGCGTGAGAAAAACGTTTGTCGATGTCTCGATCGTGGGCGGTAATGAATAGGTGCCTGCGTTGGTTATCAAGCCAGCGACGAGACCGTGATCGTGATCGTCGTGGTTGAGCCGGATATCCCAACGCAGCGTCGAGCCAGCGATTGCACCATCTTCGGCATCGGTTGCCGAGCCACTAAACGAGATGGGTTCACCAGCCTCGTACCCGCCGTCGGCGCCCGAGAACGAGATCACCGGCACCGGCGCGGTGTTGTTCGAGAGCGTAAGAACCGCCCCGTCACTCGTTATTGTCTGACCGGCACTTGACACTCGAACCGAGAACACATCGTTGTTGTCGCTGTTGCGGACTGTGTCGATGCGAAAGTTCGAATCTGTTGCGCCGGGGATCACGGTGCCGTTGCGCAGCCACTGGTAGGTGATGTCACCTGGAGCGGTCACCGCAACAAAGAAGGATGCCTCACCACCGAGGGCAACCGACTGGTCAGACGGCTGAGCCGTGATTGTGATGTCGGTCTGTGGTCCAACGAAGCTGATCTTGCTAATACCTCCACGAGGGAAGGTGGTGTCGTCGTTGAACGTCTGGTCGAGGACGTAGAGGTCACCGTTGGTGGGACTGACCGCCATGTCGACAAGCCCCTGGTTGAATCCGTCCATGAACTGAGTTGGTTGGCCAGTGGCAGGGTCGACGGTAACGATTGTTCCCTGACAGAAGTCGCCGGTGAAATACTGGCCGTGAAACTCTGGCGGGAACGTTGGGTTGTTGGTCTCGTAGAACGAGCCACCCACGATGGCGCAACCAGCAAACGGGTCGTTCGGGAAGTTGTCGACGTGGCGGTATGCCCACAGTGGATCGACGAAACTGTCCTGGCTCGGATCGTTCGGATCCTTGGGTCCTTCAGCTTCGAACCAGCCGTAGTTGGCACCCGCCTCGAGAACGTTGAGCTCTTCAAATCTGCTGGCGCCCACGTCGCTAAAGAAGATCTCTCCGGTTCGTGGGTTCTCTGCGGTCTGCCACGGGTTCCGCACGCCGTATGCGAAGATTGCCCGGCTCGTGCCTTGTAACTCGTCGAAGAACGGGTTGTCGGTCGGGATCGAGCCGTCGGTGTTGAGACGGAGGATCGTGCCCTTGAGGTTCGAGCGATCCTGACCGTTGCGGCCGATGAGGAAGTCGCCGATGGTGACGTAGAGCTTGCCGTCATTCCCGTGCTCAACCGCACCGCCGTAGTGAAGGTCGACGTCAGGGTCCTCTGGGAAGTCGTCAAAGAGCAGCGTTTCGTCTGTGGCGCGATCACCGTTGACGGTGAAGCGGACCAGTCGCTGACGCCCAACACCATCGTCGGCATCATTCGTGTCGAAGGTGTACACCACGTAGATGAAGCCGTTCTCTTCGAAGTTGTTGTCGAATGCCATGTTCATCAATCCACGATCACCAAAGT